>JAUVPY010000317.1 GCA_030598425.1 Anaerolineae bacterium | reverse complement strand
TGACGCCGTCGACGGCCTTTACGATCCCTTCGTCCATAAAGAAGTAGGTCTTTAAGTTTCGTACGGACAGTAGAGAAGATTGAGTATCCATCAAATGCCTTCTAAATTACCTAGAGTTATGTAAAGTTAAACAACATAGGACGAAGGACCAACTACGAGAAGCCTCAATTCGTCATTCGTCGTTCGTCCTTCGTCATCATCTGTATGGATCCGCCGCATCACGCAAGCCATCGCCCACGATATTCAGAGTAAGCACGGTGATGATAACTGCGAAGCCGGGCAGAAGCAGCCAGGGGGCCAGGACAATCGACTGCAGATTCTGAGCCTCTTGTAGCAGGACCCCCCAACTGATCGCCGGGGGGCGCAGGCCCAGCCCCAAGAAGCTCAGGAAGGTCTCATTGATGATCATCACCGGGATGGCCAGGGTAGCAGCAGCAATAATGTGGCTGGTCATAGTAGGTACCATATGGCGGAAGATTACTCTGGGCTGACTGCACCCGGACAGCTTGGCCGCCACCACAAAGTCCTCTTCACGCAGAGCCAAGAACCGTCCGCGTACTTCTCGGGCCAGGGTGGTCCAGCCCAGCAGCGCCAGGATAATGGTGATGGCAAAATAGGTCTGCTCCACCGACCAATCTCGAGGCATAGCCGCGGTCAGGGCCATCCAAATGGGAACAGGCGGCAGCGACTGCAGTATCTCGATAAGGCGCTGAATGACCAAATCGACGGTGCCGCCAAAATAGCCGGAGATTCCGCCCAGCAGGATGCCAAGAAAGACGCTCACAAAGACGGCGACCAGCCCGATCGATAACGAAACCTGGGTGCCAGCCATCAGCCGAGACCACTGGTCACGGCCCAGCCGGTCGGTCCCCAGCAGGTGGATTCTTTGGCCTTCGTCGAGCTCGAGGGAATTGACCAAATGGACCTGCGCTGGAATGATACCCAGCACTTCATAAGGATACCCGGGAACAAAAAGGCCCACCGGGATCTTGTTCGTTTCGTCGACTTGCCACTCCATGCGCAGTGACTCGGGATTGCGCGTGACCTGGCCGCCGTAGACAAAGGGACTGAAACTACCTTCATCAAAAAGATAAATGCGCCGGGGAGGGATAAACTGCTCGGCCGGATCAGTCACATGGGGTTTCTGAGTACTAAAGAAGTCTGGAACCAGGGCCACCAAGACGATCACAATCAGAACCGCACCGCTGACGAGGGCCAGGCGGTGTTTCTTAAAGCGCCACCAGACCAACTTCCAATTGGGCGCCAGGTATATGGCCTCTGCTTCCTCGGCCAAACCGGTTAAGGTACCTTCGCCCACATCCGTCACAGGCAATGGCCCCTCGACGCCGCTCGGGACAGGCTGGCGCGTGTCGTGGGTGATCGACATGGCTCAGGATCCCTCCATCCGGATGCGGGGGTCCAGCCAGGCCAGCAGAATGTCCGACATAAGCGTACCGATGATGGCCAGGAAACTGTAGATGAGGATAATAGCCCCGGCCAGAAACATATCCTGGACGATCAGCGCCCGGAGCAGCATAGGACCGATCGTAGGCAAGTTCATCACGGTGGCCACGATCACGCTGCCGGAGAAGATGAGGGGCAAATACCAGCCAATGGTGCTGACCAGGGGGTTAAGGGCCAAGCGCACCGGGTACTTCATGACCAGCTTCCACTCCGACAGACCTTTGGCGCGGGCCATCTCCATATAGGGTTTCTTGAGTTCGTCCAGCAGATTAGCCCGCATCACCCGGGCCAATCGGGCCGTGCCGTCCAGACCCAAGATGACCACAGGCAGCCACAGGTGCTTGAGCAGGTCCACCACCCGCCCAAGGCTCCACGGCGCGTCTACGTACTCGGCCGAAAAGAGACCGGTAACGCTGACCCCAAAGTAAGCAAAGGCCAGCCACATCAGCACCAAAGCCGTCATAAACGTTGGCGTGGCCACGCCGAAGTAGTTAAACACGGTAAAGAAATAGTCAAAGAATGAGTACTGGTGGGTGGCCGAGTAGATCCCAATGGGGATGGCAACCGCCCAGGTAAAGGCAAAGGTAAAGGCTCCCAACAGCACCGTCAGCAGGAACCGTTCCCCAATTAACTCCCGATTCGGACGCTGCCAATCCAGCGATACGCCCAGATCGCCGGTTAAGATTCGCCCCATCCACTTAAAATACTGCACGTAGAGGGGTTGGTCCAGTCCGTACCGTTCCCGCAGCGCCTCTATCTGAACCCGGTCCATCGACGAGCCCGAGGTTGACAGTTCGGCAATATAGGCGTCGACAAAGTCACCGGGTGGAGCCTGGATAATGAAGAAGGCAAAGACTGAAAAAATAAAGAGCAGGAGCGGCAAAAGCAGCAGTCGCTTGATGATGTATTGGAGCATAGGCTCACCTCAGTCTTTCAAGAGCTGCCGCAACTACTCATCCATGATGCTCAAAGGCAGTCTACGCTTGCCCTGCGACAAGCACGGGTGACTGCGGTCTCTGGCAAGATCAGGTTCGTTTGCGAGGCTAAGTCGAGGGTCTCAGACCCGCTCCGAGCACGGCTGGGTAGTTACGAACTGCCCACGTGGGCAGGTGCGGCCCACGTGGGCACATTCTTAGTTGCAGGAGTTTCCGAGAAACTCGGTTTCTTGGACACTGACCCTGGCGGGCAGCGCCAGGGGAAACCGGGTTTCTGGCAACTTGTTGCACGCACTTATCGCGGCGCGCAGTTACTGCGGCGCGCAATTACTGCGCGTAGAAGTACTGCTCGGGACGGGTGTCACCCGGCGTGCGCAAGGGCCAGTCGTTGCCGGCCACCTCCGGCACGTTTTGCAGATCTTCGTGGGCCACCACCACACCCTGGATCATAGGCGTAAGGCCAACGGTGCCGATCTCCCAGACATTCTCGGCCCAGATCTTGAACAGCTCCTGGGCCAACTCGATCTGGCGGCTCCGTGAAGAAGTCTTAGCCTCGTCCATGATGTCGACCAACTGCTGGATTTCAGGCGTTGGCTCCACCCCGTCTGCACCGTCGGTTTGATACCAAATCCTGACAAGCGGGGCAAAGGTCAAGGCTGGATCGCTGCGCGGGTCAAACTTGGGCTGCCCGCTGAAGGGGAAGCCGGTGGTATCCTCGTTCCAGATCTCGGCCATCAGCTCGTTGGCGGGGCGCATGGCGAAGTGGGGCGTGCGCTCTCTCAGTTCTATGTGAGCCTTGACCCCGACCTCAGCCCAGTCTTCAACGATCAATTGCCCAATGTCTGGCCAGACCGCAAACGCTGGCACGACGCTGATTTCAATGTCCAGCGGAGAGCCGTCCGGCAGGGTGCGGAAACCGTCGGCATCCTTGTCGGGCAGGATTTCGTCAAGTATCTGGTTGGCCAGGTCCGGGTCGTGCTCGGTATACTTAAAGGCCCACTCGTCACCCGGGTAGTAGGGGTGGAAGGGGGCCGGCACGCCCTGGCGAGCTTCGCCCAGGCCCAGGAAGGCCAACTCTTTGATGGCATCCCGATCGATGGCGTGCGACAGGGCGATGCGGAAATCCTTGTTGCGGAACATCTCGCCCTCTGGACCCTCCCAGGTCTGGTTAAGCATCACGACCGCATCAGAGCCACCAAAGGTAGGCCAGGTGATGACGCGGTAGCCACCCTTGTCTGCATTCTCGACGAGAACTGGATAGCTGCTCATGTTGATGTGTCGGCCTTGCATATCGATCTCGCCGGCCACGGCCGCCAGGTTCAAGGCTTCCTTGTCGGCAAAGAAGGTGAATCGGACCTCATCAACGTAGGGCAACTGGTTGCCAGCCGGGTCTACGGCGAAGTAGTAGGGATTGCGCTTGATAACGAAGACCTGGTCGGACACGCTGGTGCCGTCCGGCACCCAGGCGGCCATGCTGGGGCGCGTGCCGCTCAGGTGCGGCATAGCTTCGACGGAGAACAGCTCGGTCCAGGTGTCAAACCCGGCCTCGGCCACCTTGGCATCCAGCTCGGCCGCATCCACGTAGTTGGGGTGGAACTGTTCCAGATAGTGGGCCGGGACGAAAGACAGGTTGAGAATTGATTTGTCGGCGCCGTCCTCATTGGCCAGAGCCAGTAGGAAGGCGGTGTTTGGCTCAGCATAGGTCCACTTCACGGTGTAGTCATCTACCTTCTCCACCGTGGCCGTCGAACCATCCGCGTTCTGCATCCAAACCGGGACGCTGGGGACCAAGTCCTCATTCAGCAGAATGTCGTTGTACCAGAACATGATGTCGTCGGCGGTGAATGGCGCACCATCGGACCATTTAGCCCCCGGTCGCAGGTTGACGGTCCACTGGGTGAAGTCGTCGTTGGACGACCAGCCCGAGGCGATGTGGGGGATAACCTCGCTGCCGTCTGGAGCGTGGCGGACCAGGGCGT
>JAUVPY010000117.1 GCA_030598425.1 Anaerolineae bacterium | reverse complement strand
TAAGCTCAAGGGGCGTCGCGTCAACCCCGACCAGGTGAACCAGGACATCGCCGCCCTTATGCGCGGCGTCAGTCTGATCCCCCAGGGGCTTTATGGCGCTGCCATCGCCGGTCCAGCCGCGGTTCTGCACGCCTACCAGAAGCTCCTCCAGTTGGCCGGAAAAGATCCCGCCGACGCCTTTCCCGAGGGTACCTGGCAGTTCTATCTTCAGTTTGGCCTCCGCGAGGACACGGCCCGTCACGCCAGCGAGACGGTGGGCTTCCATCGAGCGCTTCCCTCCCAGCCTGATCCGATTGCCGTTGCCGCTGCCTGGGTCTGCGCCGCTCTCGAACTCCTCTACGACTACGACGAGTTGCTGGCTACCCACTGGACGGAACGGGTGATGCTGCGGCTTCTGATGGAGGAGATGACCGAGGTCACGGGTTCCGAACGGTCTTCCTTCGTCACGTTGGTGCAGGACTGGAACCGTCTGTGCCCGTACCACCGCCCGCCTGGCGACTCGGGCTACATCCCCTTTCGCCGGGCCGTTTTCCGGCGTTTCCTCCGAGAGCGCCTCAATGACCTCCCCCCGACGGCCCAAGAGCGTCTCCGAAAGCGTTATGCGGAGCACGTAGCCGAAGAACTGCCCGCCTACCAAAAACAGATGACTCTGCTGGCCGTCCTGCGCCCCGAATCTTACCAGGAGTACAAGGAGCCTATACCGCTCTGGGGGGCGGCCATCGCTTTTGTCTGGCAGGGTCATACGTTTCTGTTGCCTGCTTTTCAGCGGGATAGCAGAGGACAGCCTCTCTGTTACCCGACCTATCCCGACGACGCCTCGTCGCTCCCTCTCAGCCCGCTTCCGGACGGAGAGCTGGTCGACGCCGCGACTGGCCAGCCTCTCCTCGTAGATCGAGGAGGGCGTGTCTGGTACCGGGAGAGCGGGCGACTGATGGGGGTACTGCATCCTCCTACACCCCAAGAGGTATACGGCTGGTTGGGGGGGATCATTTCCTCACCTTCCCGCACGGCACCTTCCACGTTGGACTTGATGCTGGCTGAGAGCGCTCGATCGCTGCAGCCGGGTCTGCGCGGAAAGTTATCGGCCCCTACCCAGGCGGAACTTGCGGCCCTGCGGCGCGCGCCCATTTTCCTAAACTGGGATTGCCGCTCACACGACCTACCTTTGGCCTACATCCGTCGTGGCCGGCGCGGCATTGGCGACCACGCGCTCACCCTTTTCTGTACCGACCACAGCATGGTTTTTGATCAGTCTCACATCTTTTTCGACGGCATGTGGGGACTGGCCGTGGCCGTGATCATGACCGATAGTGCCCGTCATTGGTACCGTCGCCTGGCACATGAACAGCATACCGTTCCGAACAGCTCGTGCCCTGCGCCTCTGAGGTTGAGGGGCACGCCGCAGATGGAGGCTGAACACCGGATGAACGAAGCTGCGGCAGAATCAGCGGGGGTGAAGACACGAGATCTACTCCGCCTGCGGCAGTGGGTTCTCCAGAGAGGTGTGCGGCTAACCATCAACGATCTGCTGCTCCTTTACCGCTTCTTCCACTCGTCTTGGTACCGGCCCTCGCGGACTCTCATCCAGGCTCTGGAAGCTTTTCGGAGCCGGGCCACGTCGAACGAGGCGCAGGCTGCCTACCAGGCGATCGAGGCCACGCTGGCTCGTCTCCGGGAGACGAACCCGGCTCTTCTCATCCCTATGGATGCCAGCAACGTCTCCCCTCGAGAGCGTGTGTTCCCCACCACGTTCCGCAACCCGTTGACCGAAATCCGGGAGCGGTTTGTAGTCGCTCAGGACCATTATCGAGCTTATCGCGCCTGTCCCGACTCGGAGCATTGGATTGCCTTCGACCGGGCCCGACGCGAACTGCTGACCTATTTGAAGGCTTTTGGGGGGTTGATGGACACGCTGAAGGCGGTGACGATGCGGGGGGAGAGTTTCAACACGGCCACCATCCGTCTGCTGGGGCATCTGCCCTCGTCTATGCAAAACCTCCTCGATCAGATTCCGCAGCGTATCGGCGCTCTGAACGAGGTTATCAAGGGAAACGAAGGCTTCTCTAACGTGGGTCGGGTCGCGCCTGGCGCCTCTCTCACGCGTTTTATCAGCGCCAAGGACGACGGGCAGACCAAGGAACTGATTTGGGGAATCCTCACTACGGATCAGGGACAGATGCATATCAGCTTACGCGACTTCCGGCCCTTCGTCCCCCGGCTCTTGGCCTTGGGGGAGACCGAATTGGCCGACCTGTTGGCCCAGGATTATCTGGAGAGCTATGTGGCTGGCCTCAACCGCTTCGCCGCCGAACTGAGCGCGTTAATAACCTTGAAAGAATCTTAGGGCTGCCGCAAGGCCTCTTGGCAAACCCGAGACTAGCATCCTGAGTAGTGCGGAACGCAGTGGAGCACGTACACCTGCGGTGACCAAGTGCAGGTGTACGCCTCCGCTGCGCTTCGGCTACTCAGGATGCTACCTTGTGGACTATGCATCAGCTGTGGAAAGAATCTGAGCTTGGTTGAAATTCTGCGCAAATTGTGCTATTCTTCTAGTGGAGCCCCGGATATTTACGCCGCACAGGTTGGAGGAGCGGACGATGCCCGAGTGGATGGTCGAGTCCAGTCAACTGTCCGATGTGGGGCAAAAACGAAAACATAACGAGGACTACGTCGGGTTCTACGAGCCGTTTCGAATCGCCGACCAGAAAGCCTACGGTCGGTTGTACGTGCTGGCTGACGGGGTAGGTGGGGCCACCGCGGGCGAGGTCGCCAGTAAATATGCTGTCAACAAGATCATCTACACCTACTATCAGGAGCAGGCCGGTGATGACTCCGGCGCCCGCTTACGACAGGTCATCGAAGAGGCCAACGCAGATATCTTCGCCCAGAATCGTGACCGCACTGATCACCGGGAGATGGCTACCACCGTGGTCGCGGCCGTCATCCGTGGCGATGATTTAATCGTCGCCAACGTAGGTGATAGTCGCGCTTACGTGATCCGAGGCGATAGCATAGAGCAGATCACTGAGGATCACAGCCTGATAGCCGAGATGCTTAATGATGGCGTCATCAACGCTGAGCAGGCCGCGACGCATCCTTACCGCAACGTCATCTTACGCAGCGTCGGAGCGTACGAAACGGTCCAGGTAGATCTCTTCGTCCGTCAAATTGCCCCTGAGGATACTCTCGTCTTATGTAGCGACGGGCTGACACACCTCGTCAGCAATCAGGAGTTGGTCGATATCGTCGGCGCCCGTCCTCCCGCCGAAGCTGCGCAGAGCTTGGTGGCCCTGGCCAACGAGCGTGGTGGCGACGACAATATCTCCGTCAGCATCACGTATATATCCCACGCTGAAATGGAGGGGGATATCCCCGGCACCGGCCAACTTCCAGACATGCCTCGCTGGGAAGACTTACAGCACCCCTAAACCTTCCCCTAGATTCCCATTGCCAAAATGCCATAACAGGATTATACTGATACCAGACCTTTACCTCATTTCACTGGTATGTGGGTGCTATGGAAAAGTCCCATCAGGTGATGGATTTTGAGCCCTGGCTGGCGAGCCTTGGGAATGGACGTTCCGAAGGAGAGCGCGAGTTGCTTCGTCGCGCCTTTAAGCTGGCCAACAAGGCCCACGCCAATCAGACGCGTGCCTCTGGTGAACCCTATATCCAGCATTGCCTGGCGGTCGCCCAAATGCTGGCCGAACTGCGCCTGGACACAGATACACTGGCCGCTGCCCTGATGCACGACACACTAGAAGATACCAAAGTCACCTACGAGAGACTGGAAGCTGAGTTTGGAGTGGGGATCGCAAAGCTGGTTGACGGGGTTACCAAGTTGGGGCAAATCGACCAGCTAAGCGGAATGAGCGAGCGCAATATCAAGGAAGATACCCAGGCTGAAAGCCTGCGCAAGATGTTGCTGGCCATGGTAGACGATGTGCGCGTGGTGCTCATCAAACTAGCCGACCGGCTTCACAATATGCGCACGCTCGGTTCGCTCCCAGAACATAAGCGCAGGCGGATTGCGCGAGAAACCCTGGAGATTTTCGCTCCGTTGGCCAATCGCCTGGGCATCTGGCAGATCAAATGGGAGCTAGAAGACCTTTCGTTTCGCCACTTGGAGCCGGAGACTTACAAGGAAATCGCGACGCTTATCGATGAGCGTCGCCTCGACCGGGAACGCTACATCGCCATAATCGTCACGCGAGTCCGGGAGGAGCTCGCCAATGCTGATGTCAACGCCGATGTTAGGGGACGCCCCAAGCCGATTTACAGCATCTTTCGCAAGATGCGACGCAAAGGGGTGGACTTCAACCAGATTTACGACGTGCGTGGGGTGAGAGTTACGGTAGAGTCAACGGGTGATTGCTACGCCGCTCTGGGCGTGATTCACAGTCTGTGGCGTCCCATCCCGGGCGAGTTCGATGACTACATCGCTACCCCCAAAGACAACATGTATCGTGCTCTCCACACGGCCGTTGTGGGGCCGGAAGGCAAGCCGCTGGAAGTACAGATCCGCACCTACGAGATGGATTATACTGCGGAGTTGGGCATCGCCGCTCATTGGCGATACAAGGAAGGCCACAGACAGGATCCTGTCTTCGACAACAAGATCGCCTGGCTGCGTCAGTTGATGGAATGGCGACAGGAAGTGACCGATGCCCACGAGTTTATTGACTCGCTCAAAACCGACGTCTTTCAGGATCGCGTCTATACCTTCACACCTAAAGGCGACATCATTGACCTACCTACCGGTTCGACACCCATCGACTTTGCTTATCACATTCACACGGAGGTGGGCCATCGCTGCCGGGGGGCCAAGGTCAACGGCAGGCTGGTCGCACTCGACTATCAGCTACAAAACGGTGACCAGGTGGAGATCCTCGCCGCCAAACGGGGCGGTCCCAGCCGGGATTGGCTGACCCCGCACCTGGGCTACATAAGGACCTCGCGCGCACGCAGCAAGATCCGCCAATGGTTCAAGCGCCAGAACCGGGAGGAGAACATCGTCCAGGGCCGTGAGATGCTGGAGCGAGAACTCAAGCGATTGGGCCTGGTAGAGACGCCCTACGATCAGATCGCCAAGAGATTTAACTATGACAAAGTAGATGACTTGATGGCGGCCATTGGGGCGGGTGATATCAACGCCCACCAGATCGCCGGGCGCGCCTTGGAGTTAGCGGAACCAGAAGAGGAAATACTGGAGCTTCCGTTAGTCCGCACTATGCTGGCCGCCCCGGCGACCGGCGTCCGGGTTAATGGCGTAGGTGACCTTCTCACCAACCTGGCTCGCTGCTGTAATCCACTGCCCGGCGACGAGATTGTGGGTTACATCACACGGGGCCGAGGGGTTTCTATTCACCGCCAGGAATGCCCCAACATTCTGCGTATGAACGACCGGGAACGCTTGATAACGGTGGACTGGGGAACCGACGAGGTGACCGAGACTCATCCGGTCAACGTGCGGGTTGAGGCCTACGATCGACAGGGGCTGCTGCGTGATATCGCTGAAGTTGTCGCCGACGAGTCCATCAACCTCAGCGCCGCGAACATCGCGACTCGCAAGAAAGAAAATATGGCTACGATGATGATCACTCTGGAAATCGCCGACATCGACCAACTGAGCCGGGTGCTGGCTCGCGTCGAGCGGTTACCAAACGTGGTCGAAGTGCGGCGTCAAACGGGGTAGACAAGGCAACAAGTGCGTTGCACCTGTTACACCGTCATTGCTGGCTGGGAGGAATCCCTCCGGCCGACCGCTCAAGGAGCGGATCGGGGGGAGCCATCTCTGGTTGCCAGAGGTTCTCAACCCCCTCGGCGTTCCTCGCTTCCTCCAACCACTCGAAATAGGCCTGCTGTTGTTGGGCTTGCAGTCTGAAATCATCCAGCGGACGCAGACCGCGCTCGTTCACGATGATGACGTGAAACCCAAACGTCGATGAGATTGGCTGGCTGTAATCACCTGGGCTCAGCGAAAAGGCGCTAGTCTCAAGCTCTGGGCCATAACGGGACGTCAAGTCTCCCTCAAGGACCCAGCCAAGTTGGCCACCATTCGCCGCCGTGAACGTGTCGGTGGAGACCTCCGAGGCGACGAGGGCGAACTCTTCTCCGGCGTCGAGACGTTCTACGGCCGCCTGGGCTTCGTCTTGCGTGTCCAATTGGATGTGGCTGACGTTGACCTGTTCTGCTTCGGTCGGTACTTGATCGGCGAAGTGCCCCCGGACTTTGCCAAGGAGCAGCCCAGCCTTGATAAGCTGGCGATATTTGGCCTCAGAAAGGCCAGTCTGTTCCTTCAAGATATCAAGAAATCGGGCGTAGTCCTGGCTGAATTCCTCTCCCGTGATGATGTGAAACGTTGGCGTGGGAGCAGGGGTGGGGATCTCAGGCGTGGCGGTTGGCGTGGCCGTGGTGACCAGCGTGACCGTCAAAGACTGAGTTGAGGCCGGCTCGGGCGTGGCTGTGAAGGTCTCAGCGGTGGCGGTGGCCGCCACCGCCGTGCTGGCCACTGCCGTCGCCTGTGTC
This sequence comes from Anaerolineae bacterium, assembly GCA_030598425.1. Lineage (GTDB taxonomy): Bacteria > Chloroflexota > Anaerolineae > 4572-78 > NAK82 > JAUVPY01. Next base: position 710 of record JAUVPY010000117.1, on the reverse strand, counting down.
TCAGTCAGAAAGCCCGACATAGCAGCGATGCCAGCCCGTATCGCCTCATCGACTTCATCTTCGCTTACCGGCAGCCCCTCCTCGGCGGCTTCTTGCCTGGCCAATTCCTCCTCCATCATATCATCAACGGTCTGTTGGTCGACAACCAGCCGCTGCTGTTGGGTTTGTTCGGCAAGCTGCCCGTAATACTGGATCAGGAACTCATTACCCGCTTCCTCTGGGTTCATTAGCGTCAACTGCGTCTGCAAGTTTTGCAGCCTGGTGTCTAATAAGAAGCGCTGGTAACGGACTCGGTCCTGGTAATCATCAGCCCTTATCAGCGCGTCGTTTACGACAGCGACCGGGCGACTGGACTTAGCGATGAGTTGGTCGTACAGGCCCGCCAACGCGATACCCAGAACCACGGCGACCACTATCCCCACGCCGATGAGGATCTTATTGCGTGACTTCCTCTCGCGGCGTGAGAAGGCAAGTTGTTTCTTGGTCGGTTCCCTTGATTGTTGTTTTTTGCCCTTGGCCATCGTTTCTCCTGAGCCACAGCAGATTGGCGGCCAGCACTGGCCGCCAAGGGTGATCAGTGGATTTTGCAGTCACCTTGGGTACTTTTTTCGTCACCCCACGCCCTAACCGCGCCCGTTTGAGAGGGCAAGTTGCCTGACCTGGATCGGTCAGGTTTGGGCGGGAGTTTCATTAATTGTAGGGGCTCCGGC
>JAUVPY010000143.1 GCA_030598425.1 Anaerolineae bacterium | reverse complement strand
TAGCCCCGACGGCCGGACCATCGTCACCGCCAGCGCCGATCTCAGCGTCCGGATATGGATCGCCGACATCCAGGATTTGCTGGACGTGGCCGAGGCCCTCATCCAGCGCGAGCCCCCCATCTTGACAGCGGAAGAGCGGGAGCGGTTTCTTGGAGAATAGAGTATAGGCTGCTCCCGTTCTGGTAGGTCTCCCAGCGCTCACGCCGTGTCACGGACACGGCGGACCGTTCACGCGCCCTCCAGATGCTCACGAAACCAGGCCAGGAAATCGCCAGGGGTGCCGATGGGAAAGGGCAACTCCGACGCCCGGGGGTTGCCCACCAGGTGCTTGCGATCCAGCGAGACCAGGTAATCCACCTCGGCCGCCAAAGCCTCCCCCAGTATGTGGGCGTCAGGTGGATAGTCCACGACTGCCCTGGCTTGAGACAGTGCTGCCTGATCCGGTGAAGGTCCTACCGAGACCTTGGCCTGATCGAGCAACAACGCAAAGACCGCTTTGCTCTCGGCGGCCTTGCGTGCCAACACGGCTTCGGCTTCCTTAAGCACACGCGATCCAACCCACAAACCCACGGCGCCGCTTTCGCCTAACTTGAGGATCAGCCGTGAGCCGCCCGTCTCAGAGAGCACGGCGGCAAAGAGGACGTTGGTATCCAGAAAGACGCGGGGCTCAGCCGCCATACTGGTCGCGTTCTTCGCGCAGAGCCTGGAGCATAGACTCTAGCGATTCACCTTTGTCCTGCAGCTCAGCAGCCATCCGATCTGCTAGCGCGTCTACCTGCGAGGGCTTCGGTGAGAGGACGAATACACCGCCCAGGTCCATGAACGTCATTGCGTCTCCAGGCTGGATGCCGTAAGTCTCCCTCACCGCCTTAGGGATGGTGATCAGACCTCGTTGAGCCATATGTAGTGTCATACTAGACATCACAGCACCTTCTTTCTGATTATCTGATCATCAGTATATCAGATCGTCAGAAAGAAGTCAACTTAGCCCTAGCCGATGGGTGTACGAACGGTGTGTTGTCAAATCATGTCATCCTGAGCTTTGCCACGACGCCACGGCGTCACTCATTGTGCAAGAAACAGGGGAAGCCCGAGCATGTCATCCCGAACGAAGTGAAGGATCTCGTTCCTGCAATGTAGGTCGTGCTTGAGTGCAACAACGAGATTCTTCGGCTTCGCCTCAGAATGACATGTTTTGCCACACGCCTTTGTTTCTTAGTAGCGAGGTACGAGCGAAGGATCTCGTCTTAGGGGCCGGGAACGGGACGCTTCGCGTTCCCTCCTGCGTCGGTCAGGATGACAGCCTCTAGCAACAGATCGTTCGTGCACCGCCAGCGGATCGTAGGCTGCTCCTGCTGGATGGGAATCCGCACTATCTGCGTGCGATCACCAGCATTGTGGGGCTCTCCGGGCTGAGCGGGGTCCCCTCGTAGTCGCCGTAGGCAGCCAAGACGGTGAAACCGGCCTCCTGTAGCAAGGCGACCAGTTCTTCACGGCTGTAGAGGCGATACCGAAGCACAAAACGTCGTGTCTCTTGGGGGGACACCACGTCAAATACCTCGGTGACCGAGCTATCCTCCGCGTGGTAGCGACGGGCGACGTCGGTGTAGCGCTCCGGCCCCTCAAAGCGATCCGTCGGCTTGAGGTTCTTGACGGTCGGGTCGCGCCGCGGCACCTCGACCACGAAGAAGCCACCCGGACGCAGAGCGGCGTACACCCGCTCCACCAGCCGGCTGTTGTCGCCCTCCTCAGAGATCTGCCCCAGTGTTGTGAACAGGCAGATGGCCGCATCAAACTCCTCGTCGGCCACGAACGTCTCGCCGCTCGCCTGGCGGAAATCGGGCGCGACACCCGCCTCCGCGGCCGCGGCGCGCGCGGCCTCGATCATGGCCGGCGCCGGATCGATCCCCACCACCCGGTAGCCACGCCGCGCCAGCTCGATGCTGTGCCGGCCCGCCCCGCAGCCCACGTCCAGCACCCGGGCGCCAGGCGGCAGGTCAAGCTGGGCCAGGACAAAATCAATCTCGCCCACCGTCCGTTCCGGCGTAAGCAGCGGGTGTTTCAGAAAAGGAGAGCCGTCGCTAAAGAAATTCGGTCGTGTCATACTAGCGTCCTAGCGTGGTAGCGTCTCAGCGGCGTAGCGTCTCAGCGGCGTAGCGTCACATCGTTCTGGCGCTCTGGCGTCTTTTGGTTGGCACCACATCGTTGCTATCGGCTGACCGCTATGTTGCCAAGACGCTGTGACGCTACGACGCTTACTCCTCCGGCGGTGCATGCAGATGCCCACTCACGGTAGGCAGATAAACGTTGCGCCGCTTTCACAAGCTATCCCGCACGTCGAGCATGGGGACGTCTTTGCGCTCCACGTCGTAGAGCGCCTCAAAGGGGATCACCCCGTCTTGGGCTTCGGCGGCCTCGGCCCACGCCTCCAGCCATTCGCGGTCGAGACCGTCCACGTCATCCACCACCCGCAGCCGGTCGATCTGGTACGCCTCTTTCAGGGCCTTCACCTCGGCCGCCACGCTCTCCGGCGACCGCAGCCGGAGCTCCTGCCCGTGTACGGCGTCCTGGCACCACTCGCAGCCGTAGGGGCAGCCGCGCGCCACCGAGAGTGCGAGGGAGGCGTAGCCGTTCTCGTCCCGCCAGACCTCCAGGTATTTGTCCGTGTCGATCAAGTCGCGGGCGGGGGACGGCAGGCTGTCCAGGTCGGTGATGAAGGGCCGGGGTGGGGTGATGGCGACTTCGCCATCCCCATCGCGAAAGGCCAGCCCGCGTATGATGCTCAGATCTGGCTCGGCGCCGTTATCCTGGTGCAGGAGGCTGAGGATTTCGACCAACGTCTCTTCGCCTTCGTGGTGAACCACCACGTCCACCGCGGAGTCGGCCAGGTACGTCTCCGGGTAGTGGGTGGGGTCGGGTCCGCCCACGACGACCGTAGCGCCAAACGCGTGCGCCGTCCGTGCCAGGGAGAGCGCCGCCTCGCGCGTGGGCTGTAATGCCGTCAGCCCCACCACACGGGGGCGATGCTGTTCCAGCGCTTCGAGGAAAGTCGTCTCGTCCTCGGCGAAGGTCCCGTCGAAGACCTCGACGCTGAAATCGCGTTCGCGCAGATACGAGGCCAGATACAGCAGGCCCAGCGGGAAATAGGGCGTCATCAATTCGCGTTCGGCCTCGTTCTGGTTAAGAAACAAAGGGTTAGCCAACAAAACGTCGGTTGTCATCTAATCTGCTCCGATCATTTGGGTAGATTGGTTATTTGCACGCATAAGCATAAGCCAATATAGTATCCATTGTAGATGATTATGGTCTAAGTTTACAAATGCGCCAGCAGGTAAGAATGCCTCCTGGCCAATCGTCAGAACAAGTGAATGATGCGATCAAAAGGCATGGTATATGACGAGGGATAGCGCTGTGAAATTACTTATCAAAATCGTTGTTTTTGCTTTAGTCATTTTCCTGTTTACCTCGACCGCTTTTGGCGTCGGTGTGGCGCTGGGTGGTTCTGGGCTGCTGTTTCAGCCGGGCGTAGTCCGGGCGGCCGACCAGCCCGCCGAGTTTGACACGTTCTGGCAAGCCTGGAACGTCGTCCATAGCCATTTCGTTGATCGAGACGCTCTGGACGCCACCCGTCTTACCTATGGGGCGATCCGAGGTATGGTAGAGGCCTTGGGGGATGAGGGACACACCACCTTCCTGACCCCTGAGGAGGTGGCCCGCCACCGGACAGGCATCTCTGGTAAATTCAGCGGCATCGGGGCCCAGGTCGGTGTGGAGGATGGGCTGCCCGTCATCGTCGCACCCTTTGATGGTTCCCCCGCCGAAGAGGCAGGCATCAAAGCGGGCGATATCATCATCGAGGTCGACGATGTGGATGTCACCTCCTGGCCTCTGGGCGACATAGTCGAGAACATTCGGGGGGAACCAGGCACAGAAGTTGAGTTGACCGTGGTACGGCCTGACGAAGGCGTGAGTTATGAGATCACCATAGTGCGCGGTGAGATCGACTCGCCGAATGCCACGTGGGCTGTGTTGCCGGGCACGGACGTAGCCTTGATCCGCCTGAGCCAATTCAGCGCCGACGCCACCGACGAGTTGACCGCCGCCATCCGTGAGGCAGAGGCGGCTGGAGCGACCAGCCTGATTGTGGACGTGCGCAACAATCCGGGTGGGTTGCTGCGGCAGGCCATCAACGTCACCAGCCAATTCCTGACCGATGGCAACGTATTGCAGCAAGAGGATGCCGATGGCAATCGCCAGGTCTTTCAGGTTAGAGAGGGTGGTGTCGCCACCGAAATTCCCGTGGTGGTGCTGATCAACCGGGGCTCGGCCAGTTCGTCGGAGATTTTCGCCGGCGCCTTGCAGGACCACGAGCGGGCCATCGTGGTGGGTGAAACCACCTTTGGCACCGGGACGGTTCTGCAACCCTTCAGGCTCGACGATGGCTCCACCTTGATGTTGGGCACCAGCCAGTGGCTAACCGCCGATGGCCGCCTGATCCGCAAGCAGGGCATAAAGCCTGACGTTGAAGTTGAGCTGCCCATCGGCGTCCGGTTGCTCATTCCAAGCGTCGTTGAGTCATTGACCGTAGAAGAGCTTTTGGCGAGTGAGGATGCCCAGCTCTTGAAAGCACTCGAGTTACTCGAAGCTCTGCCCTAGCGCGAAGATTTTCCCGGAAGCTCAGAGCTTCCGGGAAATTTTTTTCTCTAGCAACTTCCCGGAAGCACAACGGCTTAGAATGCCGCGCTTCCGGGAAGTTGTGTTTGTAAAAGTGGTTGAAACAAGGTATAGTGACACTCATCGGAGGCTGTCGAATGACCTTGCTTCAAGTTGCTTTGTTGGGTACCGTCATCGGCGTACCGCTGGGCTATGCCATGCAGCGCACCAATCTTTGCTTCAACAGCGCCTATCGCGAGGCGCTGTTGCGACGCAAAACGCCATTGCTGCGAGCCATCCTCCTGGCCATCCTGGTCCAGATGGTGGGCCTGGCGCTCATTTTCGGTTTTGGCGTGGGTGGCGTGAGTCTCAACGTCGTTCCCTTCTTCTGGCTGGCGGCCATGGTCGGCGGTTTCGTGTTTGGGATCGCCATGGTCTATGCCGAAGGCTGTTCCAGCACCGTCTGGTACCGGGTGGGCAATGGCAATATGGGTGCATTGGTGACGCTCGTCGGCTTCGCTGTGGGAGAAGCCATCACCAGCTTCGGCTTCTTGCGTGGATTCCGTGAGTGGCTCCAAGGGCCGCAAATCACCTTGGATAGCGGTGCCCAGCCCACGCTGCCCAACGCCCTGGGGATCAACCCCTGGCTCCTCATCCTGCCCATCGTCCTGGTGGCAGGTTGGTGGCTGGCGCGCGGACGGCCCGGCTCCTACCTGGGGGGATGGGATTGGCGCCGGGCCGGGCTGATCCTGGGTCTCATCGGGGCCATCGCCTGGGTGGTCGCCTGGCCGACCGGCTGGCACTATGGCGTGGGGATCGTCGGTGCTACCGGTCCCTTCGTCCTGGCGCTTTTCGAGGGCCCCCAGGTTCTCAACTGGGGGAGCTTTATGGTGCTGGCCCTGCCGGTTGGGGCCTTTATCGCCGCCTGGCGGACCAAGCAGTTGCGCTGGCAGGTGCCGGACGTACCCAGCACGCTGCGTATGGGGACGGCCGGCCTGGTGATGGGCATCAGCGCCACCCTGGCCGGGGGCTGCAACATCGGGCACACCTTTACCGGCGTGCCGACTCTGGCCTTCAGCAGCCTGACAGCCACGCTGTTCATATTCCTGGGCGCCTGGTTCGGCAACTACCTGCGCTTTATGCGACCCCGGCGGATTAAGTTGTACGGGGTTGGGGCTAAGTAGGGTGGCGTGAAACGTGATGCGTGACACGTAATTCGTGACTTCGTGTATCGCAGCACGGATTACGGATCACGCGTCACGGATTACGCCTTACGTTTTACGCTCTCATGGACGACCGGCCACGCAGCCCAGGTCAGCAGTTAGCTTGACAGTCGTCCACCTGTCTTCTATACTTCAGCCAGTTGTTTGATCTTATGTCTCTGAGAAGGGTAGAGGTGCCATCGATGAACGAGCAGCTTATACGGCGTATCAGCATTAACACTGAGGTGATGGTGGGCAAGCCGGTCATTCAGGGGACACGTATTCCGGTAGAGCTCATCGTACGTATGCTGGCCCAGGGCATTTCGGAAAGTGAGATCCTACAGGAGTATCCGCGCCTGCAGCCTGATGATATCCGCGCTGCTTTGGCATACGCCGCCCACGTACTGGCGCACGAAGACGTTTTCCCTGTTGCCGCCTAGGTGATTAACTATGTTTGCTACAGGAGGGGGCGTATACATCAGGCCTGTAAGTTGACTTCCGTAGGCGGATTACGTGATCCGTGATCCGTGATTCAGATTACGTTTCACGCATCACGAATCACGGATCACGCGTCACGGATCACGCTCTCGTAGATGACGGGCAACGCGGCCCAAATGAGCAGGGCGTAGAGAGGGAGGTATTCCACCTGGCGGACAAGCTTGTACTCCCGCAGGTTATCCGGGTCCCAATAGGTGGAGTAGGAAAACGCTACGGCGATCGAGAAATAGATCCAGGGCCACAGGAAGCGACCACTATGGGTCGCTTCTCCTCGTTTGGGGAGAAGGAAGGGTAGTAAAGGGATCAGTAGCGTGACGTACCAGGGATGCACGGTCGTCGTCAGCAGCAGGTAAGCCGCCGGGGGGACGAGCGCCAGCCGCAGCATAGCCAGGTTAGCCACTGAACCGGGTGGTGAACCGGATGGGGGGTC
>JAUVPY010000430.1 GCA_030598425.1 Anaerolineae bacterium | reverse complement strand
GGCCATCACTCTGGTCGGCGTGCTAACCTTGGCGTTAGTGATGGTGCTCGGCCTGGTGGTGTTCTGGGGCCAATCTTCGGGCAACGCGCCGCCGTGGTTGCTGGCCGCCGTGCCCTGGCTGAGGGAACACGCCACCCTGGCCGTTGGGCTGTTCGGAGCAGCTCTGTTAGGCGTCAGCGCCCTCATATTCGGGCTCAACCGTTTTTATGCCTATGCCCTGCTGACGGTCATAATATCTGCGGCGGGCTTTTTGCTCGGAGTACCCCTGTGGGTAACCGTTGTCGTGGTGGGTGCGATGATGTCTCTATCTGGCACAATCTTACTGATCCGTTTCTTGTACAGATACCCCGTCGAGACGGTCAAATGACCATAAGGAGCCATTTATGGACGTCCTGAGTGATGTTTCCGAAACTGCGCTAATCACCCTGAGAGCAAGAGCCATCGAAACCAGAAAGGAAGAGCCGCTAATCCACGATGATATGGGTTTGGAGTTGTTGGCCAGACTCGAACCGCTCCTACCGGCTGATACCCGGCAGAGGGTCATGGGCAGAAAACTGTCGCCGGCTCTCACCAGGTATATTGCGCTGAGAGCTCGCAAGTACGACAGCTACGCCAGGAGCTTCATCAAAGAAAACGCGGATGGATTGGTCGTGAGCCTGGGATGCGGTTTTGATACCCGGTATTGGCGTGTATCTGAAGAACCGTGGAGATATGTTGAGATCGATCTGCCGGAAGTCATAGCCGCAAAAAAGAAGGTGCTGGCTGATGCCGCACCCTTTCCGATGATTGGACGCTCTGTATTGGAAGAAAGATGGGTTGAGGAGATTCGATCGATACAGGCGGAGAAGGTCCTATTCCTGGCTGAGGGTCTGTTTATGTATTTGCCCAAGCCAGAAGTCGTGCGCGTATTCGACAGGCTATCAGAATCGTTTTCAAGATCACATATCGTTTTTGAAGTGGTCAATGAGAGATATACGAAGGGATTATGGAAGAAGGTTGTCGAATCCAAGATGAGGCGTTCGGGGGGAACAGAGGCGGGTTCCTCATATCAATTTGGTGTACGGGATGCAAAGGACGTTGAGGCCTATGGCAAGCACATCAAGGTCGTGGAAGAATGGTCGTACTATGAAGAGAAAGACTTAAGACCAAGGGTTCTTGCGCTATTCCGGAACTTAAAAATGATGACGAGAACGCAATGGACCGTTAAAGCGACGATCGGCTGAGGGATCGCTCTAGTTAAGGCGCGAGCTTTAACAATAGGATCGCTCTTGCGCCGGCATACGTCGGCTGTCCCCGGGGTAGGTATGATGAAAGCGAAGATCTTGACCGTCGCGTGCAGATTTGCCTGGTTGGCCATGCTCGTGGGCCTGGTAGCCTGCTCTCAGGGTACGGGGGGCGACGTCGTGGACGAGATGGTGGACATCGGGGGTCGCAGCCAGCACATCTACTGCATGGGCGAGGGCAATCCACGCGTTGTCATAGACGTTGGCTTTGGGGATTCGTACACCAATTGGCGCGCCATCCAGGAGCAGATGGCCCAAGACACGCGGGTGTGCGCTTATGAGCGAGCTGGATATGGTCACAGCGACCCCGGCCCGGAACCAAGACATAGCCAACAAGTTGCGGGTGAGTTGAAGATGCTGCTCGAAAATGCTGGCATAGAAGGCCCCTACGTGCTGGTAGGGCACTCGCTGGGCGGCTTGAACGTGCAGGTGTTCGCTGATCTATACCCGGATCTGGTAGCGGGGGCCGTGCTCCTCGATCCTGCGCCACTGGGTTTTATCACCGGAGAGAGATTCCCCGAACTGTATCAGATGGCAGAACAAGAAACGGCCGGACTCCTCGCGGTCGCCGAAAACGCACGAGGGGCGACCGACCCCGAAGAGAAAGCCAGGGCGAGTTACTATCAGACGCTGGCCTCTGAGCATGCCATGATGATGGCCGACAGCGCCAAGCAGGTAACGGCCATTGAGTCGTTTGGCGATATGCCGTTGATCGTTCTGGCGTCGGGAAAGTCCAACCCCGCCTTCGGAGTTTCTGCTGAAGACTTCCAACGATTTTGGAACGAACAGAGTCAGGCGCTGGCGGCCAAGTCCGCCAAGGGCGCGTACATCCTGGCAGAGGAGAGCGGTCATAACCTGTACTCAGACGCGCCTGATCTGGTACTTGACGCCGTTCGCCAGGTAGTTCAGGAAGCACGAAAGTAGATGGTGATCCATCCAGAAGAGGGACTCGGCGTCGTCGTTCTGACCAACGGCGAACGCGGCATGCCGGTGGCTTATGACGTCGCCCAACGAGCGCTGGGTGGCAAGGCGGAGTGGGGTTTTTACGAGTAGCCCAACACATAGTAGTACCCCCTTGGGTGTTGTTGCGTGAGTGGATCTATTAATTTCACCACAAAGTCACAAAGCCACAAAGTCTTCTAGAGATTTCTTAGTGTCTTAGTGCCTTTGTGGTGGGGTTTTTCGCTAACAACACCCAAGAGGAGGACTTTCCAACACATGAAACCGGTTCATAATCAGGTTAGTTACGCTGGAGGTAATGTACAGCAGTATGATTACAGATCGCGTGAACCAAACTATTACGCTCAAAGATGGGCGGACACTGGGCTATGCTGAATACGGCGACCCAGGGGGCAAGGCTGTCTTCCACTTCCACGGCGGTGCCGGTTCGCGGCTGGAGCGTCCTGCGGACACGTCCATCCTCATGGATCTGGGGCTCAGGTTCGTCTCGACCGACCGGCCAGGCCACGGCCTATCCGACCCGCAGCCCAATCGCAAACTACTGGATTGGCCCGACGACATCAGCCAGCTTGCCGGCCATCTGGGTCTCGATAAGTTCTACGTTATGGGTTGGTCGGCGGGTGGGCCGCACGCGCTGGCTTGTGCTTACAAGTTGGCGGATCGGGTGCTGGCGGGTGCTGTTGTCAGCGGCCTCGCGCCGCCTGACCGTCCCAACCCCTATGAGGGATTGCCCTTCCCGAACCGAATACTGATGTTTGTCTTTCGGCGGATGCCCAAGTTTGTGTACCTCTTCCGGCGCATGGGCTACGCCGCGATCAAGGGCGACCCCGAAGATGTTGGCAAGAAGTTGGCTTCGGCGTCCCCGCCGGCGGACAGAAAACTGATCGAAGTTCCGGAGAACCAGACGATGTTCGTTGCGGACATCCAGGAAGGCTACCGGCAAGGTTGGCAGGGACCGGCCCAAGATGACATCATCATTATCAACAAGCCCTGGGGTTTCAGTCTGGAGGATATCGCCGTTCGGATCGACATCTGGCAGGGCGAGGTGGATCAAAACGTGCCGCTTAGCCAGGGTCACTACCAGCACGAGAGGATCCCGAACAGCCGTCTCACGGTCCTGCCCGGCCAGGC
>JAUVPY010000356.1 GCA_030598425.1 Anaerolineae bacterium | reverse complement strand
CCCGTACGGATGTCGAGCTGCTAGGTGAAGAAACGTCGTCCTCGCTGGAACCGGGTCAAGAGATTAAGGCCCGCGTTTTACGCTTGGAAGACGCGGAGGGTAATCTGCTTCTCTCAATGTATCAGGCGCGTTTCGAAAGGGACTGGAATAGAGCTCTAGAGCTGCTTGAGAGCGGTGAGGTGTGGTGTGGAGAAGTTGTGGACTACAACCATGGTGGCCTGCTTGTGCAATTCGAGCATCTGCGTGGCTTTATCCCTGCTTCACATCTATGGGAAGGACTTGGTAGGCACTTATCTCCTGAGCAGCGCGAGGCGAAGCTGACAGCCTACATTGAGCAGGAGCTTCTACTGAAGGTCATCGAGGTGAATCGAGACCGGCGCCGGCTGGTCCTCTCGGAGCGGCTCGCAAAGCAGCAATTGCGCGAACATAGCAGACAACGGCTCATGAACGAGCTGGTGGAGGGCCAGGTGGTTCAAGGTCTCGTCAGCGGCCTACGACCATTTGGCGCCTTCGTTGACCTTGGAGGAGCCGATGGATTAATTCATATCTCGGAACTGGCCTGGCGACGGGTCCGGCACCCCAATGAAATCTTGCAGGTCGGTGACGAGATTGATGTGTACGTGTTGCGCCTGGACCACGAGCAACAGCGGATCGGTCTGAGTTTGAAGCGACTACAGCCCAATCCCTGGACGCTGGTAGACGAGACCTACACGGTCGATCAACTGGTGTCTGGCACCATAAGTAATGTCGTCGACTTTGGGGCATTCGTTGCGTTGGATCTGGGAGTAGAGGGTCTAGCTCATGCCGATGATTTGGCTGACCCGCCCCCTTCGCATCCACGCGAGTTAGTTGAGCGTGGAGATGAGCTGCTGCTGCGCATCCTGCGTATCGACTCAGCCCGAGAACGTATTGGCTTGAGCCTTAAGCAAGTGTCTGAGCAGGAGCGTGAAAACTGGTTGGCCCAACAGGCGGAGGATCAAACTGCACAGTCCGACCCGGTCGCTAGCGCCCCGCCAGGCAGCGAGGACATGGCAGCACCGCTCTTCAGCGAGGCGGAAGGTACCTCCCCTGTGGAACCCGAGCAACTCGGGGAAGACGCGCTTCGGGAGGAACCGGTCCCCGCTTCGGTTGGCCATCCAGAGGACGAAAGTGTCTGGATCAGCCTGATCGAGGACTAAGAAGCGGACAAGATTTGACAAGTGCCGTGCCTACCTGACCAAAGCCGATACAGACTTGCTGGCTCTCGGACGAGACTTCCTATCGGCCGAGATAGCCGTCGTGATTGGCACTGAAGTGACCGATGTCAGACAAACTATCAATGATGTGCTGATGGCTACCAGGGATATGGAACCGGGCGCGTAAGAATCGATTGAAATAACCCTGTCCTCCCCACGAGTCCTAGCAGCCCCTACCAAAGTAAGGGCTGCCAGGAGCCAGGTGCAACGCGCTTTGCGAAGTCCCGCGAAGGCGGGGCAAAGTGCGTTGCACCTATATGCTGTTAGATGTAGGAACTGCAGCCCTACATTCTGCGCACGTCAGCAGCGGCCGGGCCTTTTTGCCCCTGCTCGATCACAAAGTCGACGCGGTCGCCTTCGTCCAGGTTGCGGAACCCCTGTCCATCGATAGCGGAGTAGTGCACAAACACATCCTCGCCGTCGTCGCGGGCGATGAAGCCATAGCCCTTGCTGCCGTTGAACCACTTGACGGTTCCAGTCACACGTTCACTCATTTTTGAAAATCTCCTTGCCCCCGAAGGGGATACATTGGTTTACGGCGCGGGGCTTGCTACCAGCACCCAACAAAAAACCGCCCAGACTTGACAAATCTGGACGGCCTATTAGTTACCTGAACAGAACTTACCACGCCTTACTGACCATAGTATACCTCACATCCAGGATACTGTCAAATCGCAGGTTTGTCGCCGGTGCAACGCACTTGCTATGAGATTCTGTTGTTTGAAACGTGCGGCGGAAGTGCGTTGCACCTAAACAGGCTTGAATGCTTGAAGCGGATGTGGTATAGTGAGTGTAAGCAAGCCATCCATGAGGAGATAGACGGGGCGCTGGAGAGAAACCGATGACAGATTGGACTGTGAATCATAGCCGGGGGGACTGCGAAGCGCTGCGACGCGATTTTCTGTCGCAACGAGCGCTGATCATCGCTGCCAATTGGGGACCGGTGGTCTTCGAGCGTGCCGAAGATGGAAGTCTGGGTTACCAGCACGTCGCCGGGGGACTGGTAACGGCCTTGGCCAGCGTATGCCAGTACACGGACGCGACCTGGATCGCCTGTGCGCAGAATGAAGCCGACGCGCTGTGGCGAGAGGGGGACATACCGCTTACTGATAGCGATCATCGCATCCAGGTGCAGTTCCTCTCCCCCGAGGCATCGGATTACGACGGCTACTCCAACGTGATCGCCAATCCCCTGTTGTGGTTCTTGCAGCATTCTATGTGGGACGTGCCGCGCGCCCCGGTAATCAATCGCGCTACCTGGCGCGCCTGGGAGGATGGCTACGTTGCCGTCAACCGTCTCTTCGCCGACGCTATCGCCCGCCAGGTGCGGGCCACGGACCGCCCAGGTCTGGTCATGTTGCAGGACTATCACCTATATCTAACGCCACGCTTCTTGCGTGATCAGTTGCCGCGTCGCGAGCGACCTACTCTGTTACACTTCATCCACATCCCCTGGCCGGGGCCGGAGTATTGGCGTATTCTGCCGCCTGACATGCGGCAGCCCATCCTGGCAGGGCTGTGCGCGGTGGACGTGCTGGGCTTCCAGACTGCGGAGGACGTGCAGAACTTCCTGCATACCTGTGCCTCGCACCTCCCCCGTGCCCACGTAAAGTTTAAGCCAGGCCGGATATGGTATCGAAATCACGCCACGCACGTGCGTGACTTTCCCATCTCTATCGACGTGGGGGCGCTGAGACAACTGGCCGAGTCGCCGGAAGTAGCCGGGCATCGGTCCGACATAGAGACTATGCTGGGTGATCAGCAACTCATCCTGCGCGTCGATCGCAGCGAGCCCAGCAAGAACATCATCCGCGGTTTTCGGGCCTTTGAAGAGATGCTCGAGCTACACCCTGAACATCGGGGGCGGGTCAAGTTTCTGGCGGTCTTGATACCGTCGCGCCCGGGTGTGCATCAGTACCCGGACTATATGGATGAGCTGATGGCGGCGGCGGGGCGGATCAACGCCAGCTACGGCGATAGCCGGTGGGAGCCGGTGAGGCTGTTGGTCAGCGATGATCACCCCCGCTCCATAGCCGCCCTACAGCGCTACGACGTCCTGTTGGTCAATGCTATTGCGGATGGCATGAATCTGGTGGCCAAGGAGGGACCCATTATCAACCAACGCGACGGCGCGCTTATTCTGTCCGAACTGGCCGGAGCGCGCCAGCAGTTGGAGTCAGGGGCGACCGTCATCTCGCCCTGTGATGTGTATGCCACCGCCGAGGCGCTTCATCAGGCGCTGGTCATGCCGATCGAGGAGCGTCGGGAGCGGGCCAGCCGATTGCGCTGGATCGTAGAGCGGGAAGACATCACCGACTGGCTGTGCCGCCAACTGGAAGCTGTCGTCGAATTGAATGTGTGAAAACCGGTCGCTCACGAGAACGATCAACACATAAAGTGCAACGCACCTGCGAATTCACGCCTTTGTGGGTGCGTTGCACTTGTATCCGGGTTAAGTGCTATTTATTGAAAGATATCCAGAACAGGCTGCCCGTCCCACGTCTCAGGAATGGGCAGTTCCAAGGCATGTAAGACGGTGGCTGCGGTGTCGTAGGTGTTGACGGCACAGGTCAGGGTTATGCCTTGCGGAACACCCGGTCCAACGGCCAGCCACGGAATTGTCCTGTCCAGTGGTGAGTCATCCCCGTGTCCGAAGTAGTGACCACCGTGGTCAGACGTAATGATCAGCAGCGTGCTGTCCAGAAAGCCCCCACCTTCAAGCGCCGCCTGGATCTCGCCGACTAAGCCGTCTACGAAAGCTATGGCATAAAGCTGATTGGTCGACATCCAGCCGTAGGCCTGCCCTACCCGGTCGGTATCCGGAAAGTGAATGAAGAGCACATCGGACAGGCCTT
>JAUVPY010000457.1 GCA_030598425.1 Anaerolineae bacterium | reverse complement strand
TGGGCGGAGCGGCGATTGTCAGCGCAAGAGGGCGTTGACTGGTCGCCTCCCCACTTTGGGCCACGATCTCGGCTTGGCCCGGGCCAGGCAATACGAGGGTCGCTTCAGCCATCCCGCCCGTCGTCATTGCCGTAGCCAGTCCTACCGGTCCGGCCCCACCCCGGTAGCTGGCAGCTAAGGTAATGGTAGTGCCATCGGGCACCGGGTTTCCGTTGCGGTCAAGCACTGGTCCCACGCCAACCCGAACAGTCACCGGTGGTAACGGGTCCACCGGTACCTCATCCAGAAACCGCACCGCCATTGGCTGATCCGGGTCGGGCAAAAGCTGGACGGCAAGATCGTACCCCGCCCCCTCCACATTCACTGGGGACGCGCCGCCGGCGGTCACTTCGCCAAACAAAGCGCGTACGGCCGCTTCAACAAACGACGCGGTCTTGCTATAGGTACACAAGTAGGCATCGAGCTTGCTGATCTCTGTCGTATCCAAGTAGTAGGGCGCGTTCAAAGCCAGTACCACCACGCGCTTGTCAAAGAGGGCCGACGCCCCCTGTGCCAAAAAGAGCTTGAGCGCGTCCGAGTCCGGGTAGCGGGCCGTGTTCAGATCGAGCGGAACGAATATGATCCAGTCAGCAGCCTGGATGCGGGCAGCAATCTCTTCCGGCGGCAGGTAGTCTCCGCTCATTGATTCAGCCGGAGGCAGTGCCTCCCCGGGTGACTCGCCCAATGGGTCGGTCAATAACGATTTGAGCTGGGCGAAGCTGAGCGAGCTGATTCGTTCGGGTGATACCTGTCCGGTACCGTCGGGGCCATACAGACGCAGGATGGTATCCTGCACCTCAGTCACGGGCAACGCACTGTAGGTCGGGCAATCGTAACAATCGCGCACCTGCCGTACGTCGCTGATGACGAGCAGGGTTTTGTCGGGGCGAGGCGGAGCGGGCAACGCTGAGCCCCGAGACGGACCGGCATGACCATCAGGGGAGATCTGCGTCACGCTCCCCCGGGAGATGTCGCTCACTACCATTTCCCCGCCGCCTGCGATTGTCATGGCCACCTCGGGGTCTATTAGCACCGAGCCCGGAGTTGAGTCAGGATACAGCCCGAGTTTGAGCTGCAGCACCCGGCTCACCGCCTCGTCTACACGAGCGGCAAAAGCAGGGTTACTACGGTATTCGCTGCGAAAGAAAAGAATTGCATCCTTGATGTTCTCGAACTGATCGGGCCAGTAGTTATTTAGGTCAAATTGAGCCAAGATGAGCAGATCGTTGCCAGCCAAAAAGGACTCTTTGGCAATCCGTCGGTGGGGGAAGGTGGTGGTCGTGGGGTCGAAATACTTGCGAACAGCGGGTACGCCCAATGCGTCGCTGACGATAAGCCCCCCTTGGTCACGCCAGGGGATGAACTCCGACAGTCCCAAAATGGCGACCATTCCTTCGGGGTCAAAGCTGACCGGCGCCGTGAACTGGCGGATATCCCCCTGAAAACCACGATACCGGATGTGGCTGGACATAAGCGCGTCGGTAACGCCGGTTCCCTCGTCGCCGTCGGTCAAATCCGTGACTTGAAAAAAGGGGGCCAGCTCAATGCGACGTAACTCGCTTAACGATTTGTCCACGGTGGCCACTTCATCGTCAGGCAAACGATCGCTGCCCCCATGACCGGGAAAGTGCTTGGCCACGGTAGCCACTCGTCCATCGCTTCCCCGATGGACACCACGGATATAGGCCCGGCCCATTGTCCCCACCCAGAACGGATCGCCGCCAAACGCCCGCACGCCGATATCCCCTCGCCCGATCGGGCGCGGGTCGTTGAGCACATCCACGCTGGGACCCAGCAGCAGGTTGATGCCCATCGCTGAAAGCTCCCGCCCCGTTATCTCTCCGATGGCTTCGGCTTTCTCCGGGTCCCAGGTCGCGCCGACCGCCATGGGACTGGGCAAAGATGTGACGCCGCCGGTGATCCGCGTATATGGCCAGCCGTCGCCTTCGTGGTCTATGGCCACCAACAAAGGTACCGTACTATGTGCCAGCACCAGATTTTGGAGTTGGTTGGCCAGCGTGGCCACCTGAGACGGGGTCGACTCGTCGTTGGCGAAGTTCTGATTGGCAGCCAGTAACACGACACCGCCAACCTTATACTCGACGATGAGTTCAGCGATATTGGAGTTATCTCCCACGTCGGGACCGACGAAGGGCACGATGAAGAGCTGCCCTACCCGCTCCTCGACCCCCATCCGGGCCAACATCTCGGCCACCGGATCTGCCTGGGCCCGCAACGGACGCGGCGTTAGGGTAAGCAAGACACACAGAACGAGAAAGTACGAAAAAGAGCGTCGCAAACTTCGTCACCTGAAACAGCAGATTGCCCGAAATGGATAATTGCCTTGAGCATATTACCTCAAAAGCAGACAAGTAACAAGGTCGTTCAGAATCTCTGAACCACCGAGGCAATGGCTGAATCAGAAGATCTTGCCAATTGGCTCAACACCCTGGCATCCGGGCCGGCGAGAATCAGCAGCAGCACAATTGTGACCAGGATACGCCACAGCAGATCACGCAGTTCAAAGACGGGAGGCACAAGCAGATCAGACACGGCAATCTCCAGCAAATGTGGTGCATATAGCATAACCCAATGAGCTGGAAAGTGTCTGGACCCCAAGGCAGCGATTAGCCGACAAACTGGCCGTCGCTGAGGGCGACCGCTAAGCGTGGGATTTGCGAAGGTTTCAGGAAACCAACTCTGATGGTAGGTGGTCCACCCGGTTCAAATAGCGCACGTTCAAGCGACCATCGTCGCGAAATTCGATGCGGGAGATAGCCGTATTGTAATGATAGTAAAAGAGTCCCCGATCCGCGGACTGGTCGAAAAGCGCCTTTAGCAGGGCATCAGCAAAACCACCGTGAGACACGAAGGCAATGCACTCATCATCCCGTCCGTCACGGTCGGCCCACGCACGTATCTCCTCGGCCACCCGGGCAGCCCGCTCGTGGCAAGTCGGCCAGTCCTCGTAGTCCCGGTTCCACCATCCCCGGTCGGTGACGTCCTCCGGCAGCACGTAGCGCGGGAATACGGTCTGGATCTCCTGGCGTGTCTTCCCTGGATATCCAATTGGGC
>JAUVPY010000032.1 GCA_030598425.1 Anaerolineae bacterium | reverse complement strand
CCCTTGGAGGATGTGGTGGACCGGATCACGTGCCAGGCGCGGGGTAGTCATCCCCTTGGATGCCGCCTGCTGCTGATCATCGATCATTTTGAAGATCTCTACACACTTTGCCCCGACTTGGCGATTTGTAGGGCTTTCCTGGACCTATTCGTGCAACCTTTGGCCTCGGCAACCGTCCACCTCCCGAACCTGGTCCTGCTGCTTCCCCTGCGGGCCGACTTTGCGGGTCAGGCTCTGTCTTATCGGCCTCTGGCCGATGCTCTGCAGACGGGTGGCCTGATCCTGGGGCCTATGAACCGAACGGAGCTGAGGCGGGCCATCGAGGAGCCGGCCCGGGGGCGTGGCGTGATCTTTGAGCCTGGGCTGGTGGGGCGCTTGCTGGACGACGCGGGCGACGAGCCGGGCAATCTTCCCTTGCTGCAGTTTGCACTCACCTTGTTGTGGGAGCGCCGGGTAGGTGGGGGGTTGTCTCACGCCGCCTACGAGGAGATCGGTGGGGTGGCCGGCGCGCTGACCAGCTACGCCGATCACGTCTACGAGGAGCTGACTCCCGCCGAGCAGGAGGGGGCCCGCCGGATTTTCCTGCAGATGGTTAACCCCGGAGAAGGCACCGAGGATACGCGCCGGTTGGCCACCCGAGACGAACTAAACGAAAAGGACTGGCCCTTGATCCAAAAACTGGCCGATGCACGGCTGTTGGTCACCGACCGGGACCCGGCCGGGCAGGAGACCGTCGAGATCGTTCACGAGGCGTTGATCTGGAACTGGGGACGCTTGCGGGCTTGGATGGATGAGGATCGGGCCTTTCGCACCTGGCAGAGACGTTTGCGGGCCGCGCTAAGCGGTTGGGAGGTCAGCAGCCGGGATTCGGGCGCGCTGCTGCGCGGGGCTTTATTGGCTGAAGCCGAAGCATGGGCCGCCCACCGGGCCGACGACCTGAGTCCGCTCGCCCTGGCCTTCATCGCCACCAGCCTGCAGTTGCAGGACTACCAACTGGCCCAGGCTGGAGCCCAGCGCCAGCGTGAACGCGACCTGGAGGCCGCTGAGGGACGCGCACACCGCTCGCAGCAGGATGCCTTGGCCTTGGGCAAGGCGCGGGATGTGCGAAGTGACCAGCTACGCCAGGTTCTCAACAGGGGCGAAGGGGCGGTCTGTTATGCCGAGTTCAGCCTGGATGGCTCCCTGGTCGTCACTGCCAGTCAGGACGGCACAGCCAAGGTCTGGGATGTGGGGACCGGCCAGATTCGCCACACCCTCGAGCATGCCGATCAAGTTTGGTCAGCCTCGTTCAGTCCGATGGGCTCCCAGCTTGTCACATGCGGTGAAAAGGGCAGGGCGAGCGTGTGGGATGTGGGGACCGGGCGACTTCTCTACGCTCTCGAAGGTCATACCGATACCGTCTGTTACGCCGAGTTCAGCGTGGACGGTGCCCAGATCCTCACCGCCAGTTGGGACGGCACGGCCAGGGTTTGGGATGGCCGGACCGGCCAACTGAGCCACGCCCTCGAACACGCCAAACCAGTATATTCGGCCCGATTCAGCCCGGATGATTCCCGCGTTATCACCGTCAGTGGCGGCAAGACGGTCAAGATCTGGGACGCGCACACCGGGCAGGAACTCCACACGCTTGAGGGCCGTACCCTACCGGTCAATTAGTCCACTTTCACCAGTCCCTGACGGATGGCGTAGAGTACGGCCTGGGTGCCGTCGCTCCTCTCAGTCCTCCCCGCCCCGTAGCCGTCTATCTTCAGTCTACCCCAAAGCAAGACGTTTATCGTATCCATTGACGCAGTCCAATCCGACTGGTATAATCCTTTGCGAACGATCATAGGAAGCAGGTGAACCAAATTGAGCAAACTGACATTAATGGCCGTTTTTGCCCACCCCGACGACGAAGCCTTCGGCACCGGCGGCACCTTGACCAAATACGCCGCCGAAGGCTGCGATGTATACCTGGTCACCGCCACCCGAGGCGAGGCGGGCCAGATCGCCGAGCCCGACCGGGCCACCTCCGCTAACCGTCCCTTTGTGCGCGAGCAGGAATTGCGCTGTGCCTGCCAGATCTACGGCATCCACCCCCCTCGCCTCTTGGACTACCAGGATGGCCAGCTCACCATCGTCAATCAAGGCCAGGCGGTAGGGCGTCTGGTGCGGGTCATCCGCGAACTCCGACCCCAGGTACTCATCACCTTTGGGCCGGATGGCATTTATGGTCACTACGACCACATCGCCGTCTATCGCTGGGCCACTATCGCCGCCGAGTTGGCCGCCGACCCGGGCTGTTTTCCTGAACAACTCGAGGACGTCTGCCAACCTCATCAGGTGAGCAAAGTGTACTTCCGCACCCTGCCTGAGACCCAGATCGAGGCCATGGCTGAAGAGGAGGGGAAACCGGCGGCGGTGATGATGGATGGCGTTCCCTTCTATTTCGCCGCCAGGCCTGAGGACGATATCACCACCGTAATCGACGTGAGCGAATACGTAGAGCCCAAACTGCGCGGCATCCAATGTCACGCCACCCAGGTGGGGCGTAACAGTCGCTTCAGCGACACCCCCGACGAGGTGATGGGCGAGCACTGGTTCCGGCACGAGCACTTCGCGTTGGCTCGCACCACCTTGGAGCCGCCGCGTGAAGTGGAGACGGACCTCTTTGCTGGGTTGAGGTGATTTGGCAATGACCGGACTCTCGGACGAGGACCTGCAGGCCCGGTTGCAGGCATACCTGAATTGCCTGGAGCTGTGTAGGGTCCTCCACAAGCAAACTGACGAGCCTGGCGTAAAGGCAGCATTAGACTCACTGATCGGTGACTTGCACGAAATCTTGGCCTCGCTGGCCAGCTATCTGCGTCAGCGAGGAGTCGCGCCTGGCACCCATCAACTCGATCGCCAGGGCAAGGCCCAGATTCGAGAAGTGCTGGGGACGCGCTCTCTGCTTGAGCAGTTGCGGGTCGTTCGACGTAGTCTGGCCGACCTGGCCGCCTGGTATGATAGGCACCCGCCCAGCGACCGGTCCGATCCAGGCGACCGTGATTGGCTTGCCTCTCTTTTGGCTCAGACTCAGCGGATGTTAGGGGAGTGGGATCAGCATATGCGTGAAATGAGGGCTACCCCGTTTTGACAAATCCCCCTGCTCGTGCTAGTATCCCTCCGTTATCATATATTGAACAAACTGGACGCTCATCCAGAGGGGTGGAGGGATCGGCCCTACGAAGCCCCGGCAACCAGCCAGCGCCCGTTCGCTGGCCAGGTGCCAACTCCGGCAGGCGACGCGGCCTGAAAGATGAGAGACGCGCTCTCCGCACGCTCTCTCGGAGGGCTTTTTTTGTGCATGGGGGGTAATCTGATGCGGACCGTTGAGTGGGATAACGGCGTTGTCAAGATGATTGATCAGCGACTGCTGCCCGGCACCTTTGAGATCGCTGAGTTCACCGGCTACCGTGAGGTGGCGCGCGCCATCAACGAGATGTACATCCGGGGCGCGCCAGCCATCGGCGCGGCGGCCGGCTTTGGAATGGCGTTGGCCGCCTATCAAAGTGATGCCACCGATCGCGCGGCTCTGTTACGGGATCTGGGGGTGGCCGCCGACGTGCTGCGCCAGGCACGTCCCACGGCTGTCAATCTTTTCTGGGCGGTCGATCGTATGCTGTGCGTGGCCACTGATGAGAATCTGGTCTACGTGGACGACGTCCGAGATGCGATCCTGGCCGATGCCCAGTCTCTGGCCGACGAAGACGTCGAGATCAACCAGCGTATGGCCGCTCACGGCGCTGCCCTGGTCAGGCCCGGCGAGAGCATCTTGCATCACTGCAATACGGGTGCGCTGGCCACCGTAGATTACGGAACCGCTCTGGGCGTGATCCGTATGGCCCACGAGCAGGGGAAGAGGATTCACGTCTTCGTCGACGAGACCCGTCCTCGCCTGCAAGGTGCTCGCCTCACCGCCTGGGAGCTAAAGCAACTCGGGGTCGATTTTACCCTCATCGCCGATAACGCCGCCGGCCATTACATGCGCACTGGGCAGGTGGACATCTGCTTCGTCGGCTCCGACCGCACCGCCGCCAACGGCGACGTGGCCAACAAAATCGGCACCTACAAGCTGGCCGTGGTCGCAAAAGAGAATGGCATTCCCTTCTACCCGGTGGTGCCGACCTCCACCATCGACCTGGATTGCCCGACGGGTGATGATATCCCCATCGAGGAACGCGATCCAGAGGAAGTAGTCGGTCTCACGCGCGACGGCATGCCCATCGCGCCGGACGGCATCAAGGTGGGCAATCCCGCCTTCGATGTGACCCCGGCCAAATACGTCACCGGGATCGTCACCGAGAACGGCGTTGCCTACCCGCCATTCGAGCTGAGTTTGAAGAAGATGGTCTTGGGGGAGTAGATCGGGATGACCATTGCCGTAACCGGCTCGATGGCCTACGATTACATCATGTCGTTCCCAGGTCGGTTTGTCGACCACATTTTGCCTGACCAGCTCGAGATCTTGTCGGTCAGCTTCCTGGTCGACTCGATGCGGCGTGAGCGAGGCGGATGTGGCGGTAATATCGCCTACAATTTGGCCTTGCTCGACCAGCACCCGCTGCTTATGGCCACGGTGGGCCAGGACGCCCCGGAATATGTCGCCTGGCTTCGTGATCAGGGCGTGGACACGTCAGGCGTCTTGCAACTCCCTGATGAGTTCACCGCTTCCTTTTTCGTCAGTACGGACCAGGATAACAACCAGATCGCCAGCTTCTACACGGGCGCCATGGCCAAGGCCAGCCAGCTCTCCTTCAAAGATAACAACCCTGAGGCGATCGAAATCGCCATCATCTCACCAAACGATCCGGTTGCCATGGTGAAGTATGCTCGCGAGTGCCAGGAGTTGGACATATCTTACATTTACGATCCCAGTCAGCAAATCCCCCGGCTCTCGCCATCAGAGCTGGTAGAGGGTATTGAGGGGGCGAAGGTTCTCATCGTCAACG
This sequence comes from Anaerolineae bacterium, assembly GCA_030598425.1. Lineage (GTDB taxonomy): Bacteria > Chloroflexota > Anaerolineae > 4572-78 > NAK82 > JAUVPY01. Next base: position 6,793 of record JAUVPY010000032.1, on the reverse strand, counting down.
ATTATGAGTTCGGGATGATTAAGAAGCAGACTGGCCTCAGCAATGAGGAGATACAAGCACTGACCGAGGTCGTGGTCATCACCTGTGGGGAGCGAGGCTCGGTCGTGCGCACCTCCGATAGCACGTGGGAAATCCCGATTGCGCCGCCGCGCCGGATAGCCGAGCCAACAGGCGTGGGAGATGCCTATCGGGCTGGCTTCATTACGGGTATGTGCCAGGGATTGCCATGGGACGTCATCGGCCGAATGGGGAGCCTGACGGCGGCATACGTGCTGGAGGAACACGGTACACAGCGACACCGCTATTCACTGGATAGCCTCCGCCAACGCTATCGCGAAACCTTTGGCGATGCGTTGGATTCGCATTCGCTAGGGAGTGAAGAGGGCGCCTGAAGAACCTTGCTGAGGATCGAAGGTTTGCAGACAGTGGGGGGGAGCAAGATAGAGATCTGGCAGGTTTGTGGTCTGGACGACCTAACTGAGATCAAGGATTTTCTGGAGCAGGATCGCCGTTATGCTGCCTATGCCATTGGCGACCTGGAGCCGGGCCTCTTTGAGAGTTGTCGCTGGTTTGGCGCTGCCCGGGCCGGAAAGTTGCGCTCGCTGGTGCTGCTTTTCAAAGGACTAGATCCGCCAGCTCTTTTTTTGATGGGTGAGACAGACGGTGTCACAGTGATTCTGGGGACCGCACTACGGCCTGAAAGCGTGATGTTCACCTGTCGTGAAGCACACCTTTCTGCTCTCCAAACTCATTACCAGACCAATGAGATTGATCATATGTTACGTATGACGCTCTCACCGGCCGATTTTCGCCCTGTGACGGCCTTTGGCGTGGAACGGCTGGGGCCGGGTTACGTCGGCGAGTTGGCCCGCTTGTATGACAGCGTGCGGGGCAGTGCTTTCACCCCTTATCAACTGGCCCAGGGCGTCTTTTACGGAGCAAAACACCGGGGACGATTGGTGTCGGCGGCGGGCACCCATATCTTGGCCAGGACGGTGGGTGTGGCAGCAGTAGGCAATGTGTGCACCTACCCTGAGTATCGAGGACAGGGTTATGCAACCCGATGTACCAGCGCCGTCTGTGCCGGTCTATTGGCGATGGGCCTCGACGTGGTGCTCAATGTGGCTCAAGACAACGCCGACGCCATCCACGTCTACAAAAAACTGGGATTCGGAGAGTACTGCCCTTTCGTGGAAGGAATCGCGGTACGTAAAAGAGGCGGCCAGTAGCCAGATGTCAGAAGTCAGATGGCAGAAGGCAAGGAACAGCACGCAATACGCAATACGCAATACTCAGTATGTCATTTTGGAGGGATCACACTATGAGCAATTCTGACTTGGCCGTAGCCTGTTTCGAGGAAGGTTTCAACTGCTCCCAGTCTGTGCTTTCGCCGTTTGCCCCCACGCTCGGGCTGGATCGGGAAACAGCCCTGCGGGTGGCCGCGCCTTTCGGTGGGGGAATGGGCCGTACTGGCGAAACGTGCGGAGCTGCATCCGGTGCCCTAATCGCCATCGGCCTCAGATACGCTCAACCCTCTGCCGATGATAAGGATGCCAAGGAAAAAACGTATGAGCTCGCTGCAGAATTTCTGAATAGATTCGCGGGGCGCAACGACGGATGTGTCAAGTGCCGAGAGTTACTCGGTCGTGACATAGGTACCCCAGAGGGTCTGCAAGCAGCGAGGGAGCGTGGCCTCTTTGAGACACTCTGTCCCAAGTTCGTCCGCGATGCGGCCGAAATCGTCGAGCAGATGATCTGACACTCAACGCGAATTAAGCAATACGCAGTTCGCAGTACCAACCACGCTTGGAGGAAATAGCATGAGCGACAAAGAATACGACGTGAAAGATATGTCCCTGGCTGAACAGGGACGCAACCGCATCGAGTGGGCCGAGAAGGAAATGCTTGTCTTGCGGGCCATCAGGGAGCGCTTTGAGACGGAGAAACCGCTCAAGGGTACCCGCATGTCGGGTTGTTTGCACATTACCACCGAGACGGCCAACCTGGCGCGTACCCTGGTCGCTGGCGGTGCCGACTTGGTTCTGTGTGGCAGCAACCCGCTTAGCACCCAGGATGACGTGGCTGCTGCGCTGGTCAGTTATTTTGAGGTGCCCACTTACGCGATCAAAGGTGAAGACAACGAAACATACTACGCCCACATCCGGGCTGCGTTGGACCATCGGCCCAGTATGACCATGGACGACGGCGCAGACCTGGTCAGCACGCTCCACAAGGAGCGCACCGACCAGATCCCCGATGTCATCGCCGGCACCGAGGAGACGACCACGGGGGTCATTCGCCTCAAAGCGATGGCCCAAGACGGCGCCTTACGCTTCCCGGTGCTGGCCGTTAACGACGCCGAAACCAAGCATCTCTTCGACAATCGCTATGGCACTGGCCAGTCTACGTTGGACGGCGTCATCCGCGCCACCAATCTTCTTATTGCGGGAAGGGTCCTGGTGGTCGCTGGTTACGGTTGGTGCAGTCGGGGTATCGCCATGCGCGCCCAGGGCTTGGGCGCTAATGTCATTGTCACCGAGGTGGATCCACTCAGGGCGCTCGAAGCGCTGATGGATGGCTTCCGTGTGATGCCAATGCACGAAGCCGCGCCGATTGGTGACATCTTTATCACCGCTACCGGCGATATTAACGTCATCGACCGGCATCACTTTGAAGTGATGAAGGACGGAGCTGTCGTCGCCAATTCCGGTCACTTCAACGTCGAGATCAACATCCCTGCGCTGGAGAAGATGGCCGTCGAGATACGTCAACCACGCGCCTTCGTGGATCAGTATTGGCTGTCTGATGGCCGTCGCATCCATCTGCTGGGTGAAGGTCGTCTGGTGAACCTGGTTGCCGCTGAGGGGCATCCAGCCAGCGTGATGGACATGTCCTTTGCTAACCAGGCTCTCGGCGCCGCCTACATGTTGAGCAACGCTGACCAACTTGAGAATAAAGTCTACGTGATTCCCGAAGAAGTCGATCAGGAAATCGCCCGCCTCAAACTGGAGACCATGGGCGTCCACATAGATACGCTCACCCCTGAGCAAGAAAAATATCTTACTTCGTGGGAAGAGGGAACCTAGGACGGAGGCAAGCACACGTCTATTTCGAAAGGAGATCCAACTTCGATGAGTACGACTTTTATGAGTTCTCCCAAGCTGTTCTTTACGTCGGAATCTGTCACAGAAGGACATCCCGACAAAATATGTGACCAGGTAAGCGACGCTGTCTTGGATGCCATTATTGCCCAAGACTCGCAGGCACGTGTTGCCTGCGAATGTGCTACGACTACCGGTTTGATTGTAGTGCTGGGAGAGATCACCACCTCGGCTCAGGTAGATTACGTCCAAATCGCCCGTGAGACGATACGCGATATCGGGTATACACGCGCCAAGTATGGCTTTGACTGCGAGACGTGCGGCGTCATTATCTCCATCAAAGAGCAGAGTGCCGATATTGCGCTGGGTGTCGATGAGGCGTTGGAGGCCAAGACCGGCGAGATGAGCGATGAGGAAATCGAGGCCATTGGCGCTGGCGACCAGGGCATGATGATCGGCTTCGCCTGCAATGAAACGCCCGAGCTTATGCCGATGCCCATCATCCTGGCTCACAAGCTGACGAAACAACTGGCCCGGGTTCGCAAGAATGGCGAATTGCCCTATTTGCGCCCCGATGGTAAAAGCCAGGTGACGGTGGAGTACCAACACGGTGTCCCCAAGCGGGCGGATACCATCGTTATCTCTACCCAACACGCCCCTGACATAGACCAGGACCAGATCCGGGCTGACATTCAAGAGCGAGTCATCAAACACGTGGTGACGAACGGTATGCTCGATGATGAGACAAGGATCTTCGTAAATCCCACCGGGCGTTTTGTGACTGGCGGCCCATTGGGCGACGCAGGCCTCACCGGTCGCAAGATCATCGTCGACACCTACGGTGGTCTGGCCCGGCACGGCGGCGGTGCCTTCTCTGGCAAGGATCCGACGAAGGTTGATCGATCCGCTACCTATATGGCACGTTACATCGCCAAGAATCTGGTGGCGGCTGGCGTCGCCGACCGGCTGGAATTACAGGTCAGTTACGCGATTGGCGTGGCTCGCCCCCTATCGCTGATGATAGAAACCTTTGGCAGCGGTAGAGTCCCCGACGAACGGATCATCGAGCTCATCAATGAGAACTTCGACCTGCGCCCGGCGGCCATTATCCGTGACCTCGACCTGCGGCGCCCCCTCTACCAGGCGACGGCCGCCTACGGCCACTTTGGTCGCGACGACATTGACGCTCCTTGGGAGTACACCGACAAGTCAGAGATCATCCGCCACCAAGCGGGGTTGGACTGAAGGAATCCGATACCTCCCATCACCGATAGGGGCAGGTCTCTCTGCCCGACCTGGCCTGCCAAGTGTGATGGGGTCGGGCCGGGCGGGTAAACTTGTCTTTACTCTGTTCTTGGGCCGTAACTAGTCATCCTCAGGTGCCAGGCACTTTGGCGGTGCCTTGAAGGGCAGCACCAGCGCATATGCACCGTCATTTGCACCAAAAGGCACCTTCACAAGTGTCTGGCACCTGAGCAGTTACCTTGAGCGAAACAACATTCGCAGCGATAGTTGAGATGTGTGAGCACATCGGCGCTACGCCTATCAATGAGCTTGATGGCCGCGAGTGACCGTTGAAAAAAGGAGGCAACCGTTGAAGAATATTGGAATGCTGTTACTGAGCATCTGGCTAATCGCCACCGGTCTGCTGACGCTTGTCAATTTCAGCTTTCCATCTAGTGGCATCATATTCGCCTTGCTTGCCATCGCCGCTGGTCTCTTGTTCCTGTTGGATATGAGAGGCAAAAGGTTGTCCGGCAATCTCGGGATCATCTTGTTGAGCATTTGGCTGATTTTGGTTGGCCTATTACCCTTGCTCAGTGTCACGGTGCCTTATAGCGACATGGCGTTGGCCTTACTTGCTGTCGTCGCTGGCGTTCTGCTATTGATCCGACGCTGACTCTCTTCTGGAAGGGATAGTATCAAACGTATTGCCGTTGGATCAACCAACCCGGTGAAAATCGCCGCTGTGCGAATGGTAGCCAGCCGCGCCTTCCCCGGGGCCGAGGTGGTCGGCCTTGGTATCGGCTCGGGCGTATCCGAACAACCCTGGGGTGACGAGGAAACGCGCCGGGGCGCGCTCAATCGGGCCCAGGCTGTTCTCCTCGCCACTGGCTCCGATTTGGGCGTTGGGCTGGAGGGTGGTGTTCTGGAAACGGAAATGGGGCTGATGACCTGCGCGTGGTGTGTCGTCGTTGACGGGGGTGGACGGATCGGTGTCGGGGGTGGTGTCCACATGCGGTTGCCCCCGTCCGTGGCCCGGGCGTTGCAGGCCGGGGGCGAGTTGGGCCCGGCTATGGACCAGCTCACGGGTCAACACAACACCAAGCAGGCGCAGGGAGCAGTCGGCATCCTCACTGGTGGTCTTTCCAATCGGGGATCCGCCTATGGGCAACTGGTGGCTATGGCTCTGGCCCCCTTTGTCAAGACGGAGTATTACAGTTGATCATGGACAGGCCCATCATCCTGGCTTCCGCGTCTCCCCGCCGCCGCGAGTTTTTCGAATTGTTGGAGCTTTCCTTTGTGGTGCGGAGCGCGGACGTAGACGAGACACCTCGGCCGGGCGAGACACCTGACGTGTTGGTCGCCCGACTCAGTGCTACGAAGGCAGCCGTTGTCGCCCAGAGCCTGGGGGCCTCCGGCGCTGATCAGGGGGAGGAACTGGCCGAGGGGCTTGAAAGTAGCCTGGTAGTTGCCGCCGATACCGTGGTGGTGCTTGACGATGAGGTTCTGGGCAAGCCCCGCGATGCCGACCATGCGATACATATGCTCCGGCGACTGCGAGATCGGGCTCACACCGTATATAGCGGCGTCACAGTAGCTGAAATCGACAGCGGGCGGGCTGCCATACAGTTGAGCACCACCACCGTCTGGATGCGCGATTACAACGAAGCCGAATTGGAGGCATATGTGGCTAGTGGCGATCCGCTGGATAAGGCTGGCGCCTATGCGATCCAGCACACCGGCTTCCGGCCCGTGGCCCGCATCGAGGGCTGCTATTCAGGCGTGATGGGCCTGCCGCTCGGTGCGCTGGCTGACGGATTGGCTCACTTTGGCGTTGGCTTGCCAGTAGACGTCGCGACGGTCTGTCGGGGACGAACGGGACACCCCTGCTGCAGGGAGTAGGATACCGCCCGAATGGCCTTGCTTGCGCCCTTCTTGCTGATCCTGGGTCTGCTGCAGTTGCTCGCCTCTTACAAGGGCCTACGCGGCGCGTCACTCACCGGTCGTTATCGTTGGTTGGGCTTTCTGGTAGGCGGTATCCTCTTCCTTGGGGGGGCGTTCCTGCTATCGGGCACTGTCTGGGCCCTTATCCTGGTGCTTCCAGCCAGCGTGCTGGCGTTGGTTTGTCTTGTCGCCGTGGGCTCGTTGGTGGGGCAGGACCTCTTCTCCGCCCGCTTCTTACACCCGGGGGACTGGACCGAGGGAGGCTGCCGGGCAGTCCACATCCCCAATGAGGGGCGCGTTATCCCGGGCCTGCTCATCACCCCTCCGGTTCGGACCGCCGCCGCCGTCTGTCTGGTACACGGTTCAGGAGACAACAAAACCGCCTTCAAGTGGCGGCTGATCGAAGCGCTGCTGAGCCGGGGGCTTACCATCCTGACGATTGACCTGGCCGGCCACGGCGAGAACCAGATCCCCCAGCGCTGGCCCGACTGTATCGTCGAAATCCCGGCCGCACTGGTCTGGCT
>JAUVPY010000413.1 GCA_030598425.1 Anaerolineae bacterium | reverse complement strand
GTCATCCAGGACGACGAAGCCGAGATGCGCCGCATCATGGCCCGACAATAGCTGGCCTGCGCGAGATGACAGGTGCGTTGCACCTCCAAGGTGCAACGCACCTGTCCCTGTACAGTGCTCACCTGACCACCGCCACCGAACCGCCCCGGCGCCTATCACCGGCGGCTACCAGCTCGCCGTTTTGACGTGCCACGGCGTGGGCTCCGCCGAAGAACATGTTGCGCCCCGGCCAATGGTTGACCTGGTAGCCTGCTTCCTCCAATTCGCGCACCACCGACTCGGAGACACCCCCTTCCACCTGCAACAGGTCCCCTTCAAAATGGACTCGGGCCGCATCAATGGCATCCGCCAACGGCATGCCAAAATCAACCACGTTGCTGATGACTTGCGTGATGGCTGATCTCAAGCGGTTGCTGCCTCCGCTCCCCACAGCCAGCATTGACTCCCCTTCACACAGCACGACGACGGGGCTCATCATCGTGGTTAGACGAGTGCCAGGGGGCAGACGGTGGAAACCCTGGGGATGCAAATCGATCTCGCCCAGTATATTGTTGAGACATACGCCCGTCTCGCCCACCACGTACCCGGCGTTTTCTCCGGCTGACGTTGTCACACCGACGATGGTTCCCTGGCCGTCCACCACGCTGATATGCGTCGTGGCGCTGGGTCCCCCCCTCAACACTGGATCGAGCGATGCCGGTTTGCCATTTAGAAGCTCCAGTAGCTCAGTTTGATAGCCAGACACGTGTTGGGCTGACAGAAAATCCTCGATCCGCGTTGCGTCTGGCCCGCGGCTCGTCTCCCAGCTTGGGCGCGCCAGGTTGGTCAGACGCATCACCTCCGCCAGAAGGCGCACGTGTTGGTGCGAGGCGTAGGACAGATTCGCCACGTCTACCGTCTCCAACAGTTTGAGTGCAAAGGCGATCAACACTCCCCCAGTGGAGGCAGGCGGCGGCAACAATACGCTGTATCCCCGGTAGTCCAGGCGAATGGGCCTCACCCGCCGCACCTGGTAGGAGGCCAGATCGTCAGCGGTGATCAATCCCCCGTGGGCACGTTGGTCTTCCACTATAGCCTGGCCTAGCGCGCCCGTGTAGAACAGGTCTGGCCCTTCCTGGCCCAGCCTCTCCAGCGTCTCGGCCAGCGCCGGAAAAGCCATACGCTCGCCAGCCCGGAACACGTGGCCGCACGGCGCAAATGTGGCCGCCAAACCTGGCGTGTCGGTGAAGATGGGCGTCAAAATGTCTAACACGTAGGCCAAGGCTTCGGATAAGATGGCTCCCTCACGAGCCAGGTGTGACGCTGGTTCCAATAGCTTTGTCAGGGGCAGCCTGCCGTGTGTCTGGGCCATGGCGCACAGACCGGCTACCACGCCTGGCACGGCGCTGCTGGCCCGTCCAATGTAAAAGGGCTGCTGCTCTGGACCGAAGTCAACCAGGATCTCGCGAAAATCGGCATTCTCGCCCATGCGGCCCGAGGGCATAGTGCTGAAGAAATCGTAGACGGTCGCCTCCTCTAAACCGTCCCCGCCAACGATCATGGCGATACCGCCGCCGCCGATGTTCACCAGGGCGGCTTCCGCTACAAAGGAGGCAAACGTCGCGGCCACCGCCGCGTCTACGGCGTTACCGCCTATCTCCAACATAGCGGCGCCTGCCGCCGCCGTCTGCGGATCCCCGCACGCTATGACACCTTTCATCACAAACCATCCAACTTAGAAATTCAAGAAACCGGGTTGACGGCCCAATACCCGGTTTCTATCAGATTGAGATCCCAAGAACACAGCCCTTAATAAGGCCTTATCAAGGCATCGCCGTCTCGATCCACTGCATAGGATCCACGGCAAAACTGCCGACGCGCATCTCCCAGTGCAGATGAGCGCCAGTAACCAGCCCGGTGTCTCCGACGTAGCCGATGAGATCGCCGGGCTGGACCGCCTGTCCTACCCGAACGGCCATATCCGACTGGTGCCAATAGCCGCTGAAGACGCCGGTTCCGTGGTCGATCAGCACGGCCTTGCCGCGTACCGGCAGTTCTTCGGCCAGCACCACGCGTCCGGCGGCCGGGGCGTAGATAGGCGTGTCGGTTCCTGCGCCAAAGTCGGTGCCGGTATGGAAACCATCGACCGGCCCATTGTTATAGGAACGCCGTGTGCCAAAGGGGGATGTTATCCGGCTGCTGGCGATGGGGGGGGCGAAGGTCCCCTCCCACAGCGGACGCGGGCTGAACTGGTTCCACAGATCAACCATCCGCTCCTGCTCGGCCTGGATAAGCTCGGGGTCGAGCAGGTTTTCGCGTCCGGGGGAGACTTGGATGTTCTCCGTGGCGTAGGGTCCGGGGCCTACGACGACGTTCACGGCCGTGGCCGACTCGGTCCCATCTTTCAGCCTGGCGCGCAGCGCCAGCGAGTAAATGTCTACCTCCTGCAATGCGTGGATTCCGACCAAGGTCCACCCGCCGTTGTCGTCGCCGGTGAAGAAGAGGGGACGCCCGTCGAATTCACCGGAGAGGGTGGCTGGCTCGCTAAGCGTCACCCGGACCACCAACGTTTGGCCTTGCAGCACCGGCTCGGGCGAGAGTTCGATGGCGGCGAAGGGCGCTGGGTGGCTGACCTCCGCAGCCCAGGCCTTGGGTGGGGGGATAACCAATTTCTGGCCGACATAAACGTAATCAGGGTTGCGGATGCCGTTGGCAACAACAACGTCGGTGAGGGTCAGGCCGAAGCGGGAAGCAATCGTGAAGAGGGTATCGCCTGGCTGTACCACGTAGACCTTAGGGGGAAGAGCTGGGGGAGGGGCATCTTCCTCCTCGTCGCTTTCGGTGACGATGGCTGGCTCGATCAACAGCCCGCTGCCTGGGATAACCAGCCGTTGACCAACGAAGATCAGGTCGAGATTGCCCAGATCGTTGGCTGCGGCAAGGTCGGCCGCGGTTACGCCAAAGCGCGAGGCGATGGCAAACAGCGTGTCACCTGGCTGTACCACGTACGCCTCACCGGTCTGAACCGGTGGCCCCGCCAGCGCTGGCGGGGCTGCCATCAGCAAGATGGCGAGGCTCAATAGGCACAGGGTCAATAGTTTTCGCATGGCCACCTCTCAGGTGTACTGCACTTCCGCGAAGCGAGTGCGTTGCACCTTTTGCTATTAAACCCCAAAATTGACATAATTGCAAGTTGGGTGTGCTAGAAACTTCGAACCCTGACCTATTCCCTTAGAAAGGCATTTGCGCGCATCAGGTTATTGACGTAGAATTTAATACGAGGTAGCTGCTCTGTCAATCCTCTAGAAATCATATCCCGCTTATGGATGCGTTGGGTACAAGTGAACAATAGGAAAGCGGTAAGTAGCGCTGTATTAGGCCGTGTTGGAATTTTGTCCTTGCCCTCTGAGACTCCAGCGAAGAGTTTGATGATGTTTCTCTGGTGCCAGTTCAAATGTAAACACTTCCTAGTACGTGACTAGCCCCCTCACATCCCCATAGGAGATCGCACTGTGAAGAAGGGAAGAGTCT
>JAUVPY010000298.1 GCA_030598425.1 Anaerolineae bacterium | reverse complement strand
GGTTTACTGGACGGCGGCCAGATGCACCCCATCCAACAAGCGCTCGTTGAGAAGGGTGGTATCCAGTGTGGGTATTGCACACCCGGTGTGGTCATGAACGCGCTGGCCCTGCTGCAAGAGAATCCCCAACCGACTGAAGGCGATGTGCGTGCCTGGCTAGCCGGCAATCTGTGTCGTTGTACCGGCTACGTGAAGATCGTGGAAGCAGTTCTAAGCGTGGCCGAAGAGAGGTCGGTTAAGCTAGCATGAATCGATCTTCCATCATTGGCCAGCGCGTTCCCAAGCTCGATGCTCCAGATAAGGCTACCGGCCGAGCGACTTATGGTCATGACGTGCGTTTGCCGGGCATGCTGCACGGCAGCATCCTCTACTCACGCTACCCCCATGCCCGTGTCCTGCGCGTCGATGCCTCGCGCGCCGAGCGGCTACCGGGGGTAAAGTGTGTGTTGACGGCGGTCGATAATGACGTTACCGGGATGGCGCCACACGCGCGCTTCGGTTACGGCAAAGACAGCACACCCTTCAAGGGCGATGTCGTTCGCAGCCTGCAAGACGAGGTTGCTGGCGTGGTGGCCGTCGACGAAGAGACGGCTGCAGAAGCGATTTCCCTAATTGGAGTAGAGTACGAGCCAATGCCAGCGCTGTTCACGCCGGCCGAAGCCTTGGCAGAGGGAGCACCACTGATCCACCCAGATCGGGGAACTAATCTATTTAAGCGCTACGATTATTCGCACGGCGATTTAGCCGTCGGCGAAGACGCGTCTGATGTCATTGTTGAGACCAGTTACCGGCTGCCTTACGTAACCCACGCCTGTATGGAGACCAGCGTCGTGGTCGCTCGATTTGACCACCGCGACCATCTCACATTATGGAGCACTACGCAAATTCCCTTTTTGCTACAAAGGGATTTGTCTGATGCACTGGGAATACCAGGAAGCCAGATACGAATTATTCAGACATCTATCGGTGGAGCCTTTGGTCGTGGGCTGGACATCTATCCCTACGAACCCATCGCTGCTCTCATGGCCCGTAAAGCCGGCCGGCCGGTACGTGTATCTTTTTCGCGCCATGAAGAGTTCATGGCTTCGCCAGCCCGTCAGCCGGCCGAGGTCACTGTTCGTGCCGGTGTGCGCGAAGACGGCCGGATCACGTTCCGCGATGTGTCGATTCTGCTCGATATCGGCGCTTACGTGTCCTGGGGTTCCGTTACCCCCCTGGTGATGATGGAAACAACCGCCTCACTTTATCGGGTGCCCCACGTCCGTTTTCAAGCTGACTGCGTTTACACCAATAACCCGATAACGGGCGCCATGCGTGGTTATGGCAATCCGCAATCCACCTTCTTTATCGAAACCGTCATGGATCGGCTGGCCGAAGCGCTGGACATGGATCCGGTGGAGTTCCGCATCCGCAACGCAAACCGGCCCAATTCAGAAACGCCTCAAGGGCTGGTCATTACTTCTTGCGGGATGAAAGAGTGCCTGGAAGCGGTAGCTGCCTCTGCTGACCGAACCGCGATCAGTGAACGATCGCCAGTCGCCAGCCGCCGGTCGCCAGCCACTACCCCTCAGCTGCCAATCCCCAACCCCCATCTCAAACGCGGCATTGGTTTTGCTACCACTCTCAACGTGGGCGGGGGGGCTCGGATCTATCGCAGCGACGGCTGTGGGGCGATGGTCAAAGTGGATGATTTCGGCCACGTTACCCTGGTTACCGGCTCGACGGAAATCGGGCAGGGTTCTGAAACGGTATTGGCCCAAATCGTAGCCGAGGTCCTGGGAGTGCGAGTAGAGGATGTCGCGGTTGTCAACAGCGACACGGACGTTAAGCCTTGGGATGTCGGTGTTCACGCCAGCCGAACTACCTTTATCGCTGGCAACGCTGCCCACCTGGCGGCGATGGATGCCAGGACTCAGATCTTCGAAACAGCTTCGGAATTATTAGGCGTTGAACCGGAAGAACTCGTGGCTAAGGACGGCACGGTGACCGTCAAAGGAGGCACGAGGGCAGACGGCAGAGGGGTCCCTCTGGGTAAAATCGTACGCCATCGTCATTTTCGTGAAGGTGGGCAGGTAGTCATCGGCGACGGCTGGTACGATCCGCCTACAAAGCTGGTTGACAAGGATACTTATAAGGGCAACATTTCGGCCGCTTATGGCTTTGGGGCCCAAATGGCCGAGGTGGAGGTAGACACTGAAACCGGTGAGGTGCGGGTAATACGGCTGGCATGCGCCAACGATGTGGGCCGAGCCATCAATCCCATGGCCGTAGAGGGCCAGATTGAAGGGGGCGCTCAAATGGGGCTGGGCTATGCTTTGACCGAAGAATTGCTCGTGAAAGAAGGCAAAGTGCTCAACCCTGATTTCCTTGATTACCGGTTGTTCACAGCGGCCGATATGCCTGAGATTGAAACTATTATCGTTGAAACTGACGATCCTGGTGGTCCATTTGGGGCTAAAGGCGTGGGCGAGATGGGGGGCACACCCACGGCTGCAGCCATCGCCAACGCAATCTATGATGCGGTAGGTTTGAGGCTGACCGAGGTGCCTATGACTCCTGAGCGCGTCCTAGCTGCATTAGAGCGCCAGGATCGTAAAAGCGAGTTTCACCCGTGACAAGCCCCCGATTCAACCCCAACCTCCTCAAAGTACCCATTTACATCGCCGGCAAATCCGTCGAAGAAGTTCAAGAGGAGATGGGTCTGAGTGAGGTCATAAAGCTCGCCTCGAATGAAAGCCCTGTTGGCGCCTCGCCACAAGCCATCCGCGCTGCCCAAAAGATGCTAGAAAAAGCGCATCGTTATCCGGGTGTGATCGACCGGGAATTGCGCTGCAAAGTGGCAGCCCGCCTCGACCCAGATCTTGCCCAGCATAATATTGTCCTGGGTAACGGCGGCACCGACGCGTTGCGTATGATCACCCAGGCTTTCGTGTTCGATGGAGGCAATACCATCATGAGCCGGGCCACCTTTCCTATGTACCACATCCTTACCACGACTTTTGGCGGTACGGCCCGGTTTGTGGACATGAGGCATGACTACCGGCATGACCTGGACGCCACTGTTGACCTCATTGACGACGATACTCGGATCGTCTTCTTGTGCACGCCCAATAACCCAACAGGCTACATCATTACCCGGGCGGAAGCGGATGCATTCATGGCCCAGGTTCCAGCACACGTGATCGTGGTTTTCGACGAGTCTTACTACGATTACGTCACTGACCTCGAATATGCTGACAGCATGGCCTATATAAAGGAAGGCTGTAATGTGCTGTCTGTGCGTAGCTTTTCCAAAACGGCCGGTCTGGCCAATATGCGGGTTGGTTACCTGGTAGGGCCCGCAGAACTCGCTGACTATGTCTGCCACACTCGCTTACCGTTTCATATTGGCGACATTGCCCTGGCTTCCGCTTCTGCGAGTCTGGACGACGAGGCATATCGCACCCATCACCTGAAGATGATGCTGGAAGGACGTGCATTCCTGGAATCGGTCTTGCTCGAGATGAAGCTCAATTGCCTGTCAAGCCAGGCGAATTTCGTAACATTTTTCGACCCGCCTCTTGAACCCAATGCCCTGGTTGATGGCTTGCTGCGCCGGGGCATTATCGTACGGGGGATGGCTCCTTTCGGGATGCCCAACGCCGTCCGAGTGAGTGTTGGGTCGCCGGATGACAACCAGAAGTTTATCGAGGCGCTACAGCAGGTACTGGACAGTAGTCGAACCGAGGCGGTAACGTGAACTGATGAGCAACGCCTCATTTGTGAAAGCGTACGAAGCTAAGCCAGCGTGCGCACTATGAGCGTACCCAAAATGCGGTCAGACGCCAACTGTGGTTTAGGAGAATGTATAAATGAATGAGCAAATCCGAGTGCTGGTCGCCAAGCCAGGACTCGATGGTCACGACAAGGGCGCGAAAGTGGTGGCCTTGGCTTTGCGCGATGCTGGATTTGAAGTGATCTACACCGGACTACACCAAACAGTGGACCAGATCGTTGAGATCGCGCTTCAGGAGGATGTGGACGTGATTGGCCTTTCTATCCTTTCTGGCGCCCATTTGCCGATCACCAAGAAATTGATGATCCAGTTAGAAGATGCCGGCATTGAAGATAAGGTTGTGCTGGTTGGGGGCAATATTCCCAAGCGCGACGTCGACGCCTTGAAAAATCTTGGCGTTTCGGGCGTGTTCTCTACCGGTACTAATTTTGAAGATATTGCGGCCGCCATTCAGGAGTTGGTGAGCAATCAGCGAGATGAAAGCGTGCGATCGGCATATATGCCGCGCTAAGCCAGCGTGCGATCGGCATGTATGCCGCGCTAAGCCTCAGATCCAGGAGTACAACCATGCGCCTAGGCATTGATGTTGGCGGCACGTTCACCGATATCGTTTTAATTGACGACAATTCTGGGCAGATCGCTTACACAAAAACCCTGACCACCCCTGGGAACCTGTCCGAAGGTGTACTCACAGCCATCGAGAAGATCCTGAGCATAGCCGATGCCTCCATGTCAGACGTGACCTATACCGTTCACGGCACTACGATCGGGACAAACGCGC
>JAUVPY010000006.1 GCA_030598425.1 Anaerolineae bacterium | reverse complement strand
CTCCGTCACCGAGCGCACCCGGGAGATCGGCATCCGCAAGGCAGTGGGGGCCAAACGGCGCGATATCTTGCTTCAGTTCCTGATCGAGGCCATGGTACTGTCAATGATTGGCGGCTTTGTGGGCATGATGCTGGGCTACGCGGCCTCGATGGCGTTGGCGGGTCTGATCGACCTGCAGACGGTGGTCACCGCGGGTGCGATCTTGCTGGCTACCAGTTTTTCGGCGGCGGTCGGGCTCTTCTTTGGCATCTATCCGGCCACACGGGCGGCCCGGCTGAATCCCATCGACGCCTTAAGATACGAGTAGATAGAGATAGGGATGGGAGATAGGGTCGAGATTGACGGGTTAACCAAGCTGAGAGGCCATCTGCAACATTTCTTGGTGGGTGCAACTTTGGCCTTTCACAAACGTATGGTCTTTCAGAATGAGCGAGAGTCCAAGCTCCACCTGGGAGGGGGATTAAGATGAGGTCTATATTTCGTGAGGCGGTTTCGAAAAGCTACGTGGCAAGCTTGAGCGGGCCACTGAACGTCAACCGGTCAGGATACGCCGTACAGCTCTTTCGAGATTTATCCGAGCGAGGCATCAAGCGCGTCGTGGTCAATCTCGAAGATGTACCCTTTATCGACAGCCATGGGCTGGGGGCTCTGATAGCTGGCTACAAGATCTTTGGGAGTGACCCACAAAACTTCCGGTTGACCGGGATCCAGGATCAGCCCAAGCTTGTGTTTGAATTAACCGGGTTTGACTACGTCTTTGGCACTTCTCGGCACGTGGGAGAAAAAATGGCCGTGTCTATGGCCGCTACCCCCCTTCAAGTTCTTCCCGGTGCCCAGCGGCGAGTACGCCACCACCGAGATGCCCAAGCTGGGCTACGTCTCCTCGGCCAAGTGTAAGCCCCGCGGTGAGATCGGCGACTACAGCGTCAGCTTCTTCGGAGCCTGCTCGCGGCACGAGCCGGTGATGGTCGACCTCGGGTCCGCCATGCGTGCGCCCTGGTTTCGACCCATGCTGCCCGAGTTCTAGGTATCGAAGGTCTCCTCTTACTTCTTATAGAGAAAGCATATAAACATCATACAATCGCGCTCGGCCTGGATTGCCAAATCCAGGCCCGTATCCGCTGGATTTGGCAATCCAGCTAGAGCAAATTGTACGACTTCTAAATGCTTTCTCCATTAGTGGCTGCCGAAGGCTGTCTCGCTCGGGCACTATAATAACCATATCAGATGATCAATACCTTCGCCAAAATTGGTGTAGGGAGAGCGATTGTGTACCATGTGATTTCTAACTCACCAAAGAAGGAATCACGAAAGGACACAATCGCCCATGATAGACCGTGCTGTTATACCGGGTTTCCTAGTGAAGAGTTAGAGATACATTTCAAGCTCTAACCAAGGTCATACAATTTTCTAATGTTTTTTCTATTAACCTCATGATTGAGGGTATGGTAGAATGGTACTATAAGTGTTTTTTGGGCTGACTACTGATCCGAACACAACGATCTGAACTTTTTTACGGCCCCGTGGGATGCCCGAATTTGTTTAGTTTCATATGTTCGGATCAGTAAGCTGGTACCCTATGTGGATAACGATATCGTTTGGGCAAGTCTTGGCTGTGGCATAAGCTTTACCTACAACAACGTGATCGGCGCTTTGTCGCATCCGGATGGCGCGTTGGTGTCAGAAGCGAACAACAACTACTGGGAGCCGCCGCCCTATGACACCAACCCCAGCCCCGACCCTCTGCCGACGTACTGGACCACCGAGCCGCCGGTGGCCGACGCGGGCGGCCCTTACAGCGGCGTCCCGGATGCGCCCATCGCCCTCGACGGGGCGACGGCCAGCGACCCGGACGGCAGCCCGCTGACCTACGACTGGAGCGTGGACGACCCGGTCGCGTGCAGTTTTGACGACCCGAGCCTGCTGCAGCCCCACCTGACCTGCAGCGCCGAAGGAGCGTACCAGGTCACGCTGCAGGTCGATGATCCCCTCTGGAGGCCGGCGCTCGACAGCGCGACGGTCACGGTGTCGCTGATCGTGGACTCGGACGGCGACGGCGTGCCGGACGACCAGGACGTCTGCCCCGGCTATGACGACAACGCCGACGCGGACGGGGACGGGACGCCGGATGAGTGCGACGGGTGCCCCAACGACGCGGACAATGACGCCGATGGCGATGGCGTCTGCGGCGACGTAGACAACTGCGTGGACGTGCCCAACCCCGGCCAGGAGGACTTTGACGCCGACGGCCTGGGTGACGCCTGTGACCCTGACGATGACGAGGACGGCGTCCTTGACGCCAGCGACGTCTGCGCCTGGACCGTTATCCCCGAATCAGTGCCCACCGTGGAGCTCAAGCCCAACCGCTGGGCGCTGGTGGACGAAGACTGGGACTTCGACACCGTCACCAAGGGCAAGGGCAAAGGCCCCGGCCGGAGCTACACCACCACCGACACCGCCGGCTGCTCCTGCGAGCAGATCATCGCCGAGCAGGGTCTGGGCGAGGGGCACACCAAGCATGGCTGCAGCATCGGCGCCATGGACGACTGGGTTGCGCTGGTGAATCCGTAGCGGGGCAAAAGGACAGACCAGTCCGACGACTCCGACGTCGCCACGGAGCTGGGCGGCGGCAACATCAAGATCCACAAGAAATAGTCGCTCGCCATGCGGTAGCACGCACAGGGGCGGGTCGGTCCCTGACCTGCCCCTGATCCCAATATGGTCTAAACAACCAGAAGCCGGGTTTCTTCAAGAAACCCGGCTTCTTTTTCCGCTTGTGAGCGTTCAGGTGCCAGGCGCTTCAAGTCCCATAGCACGGGCATGCTGCTCGTCCGAGAGATATGTGAGGGCTTTGCGCAGCATCAACGCCCGATGGCGGCGCTGGCGGGTTATCCACTACGCTGTTAGGCCCGCCCCTTGACTTTGCGGACGGTTCATGGTAGTATATACTAGTGGTATATATCGAAGGGGAGGTGTATGATGAGAACCGCCAAGTTATTCAAGAATGGGCGAAGCCAAGCGGTCAGGCTTCCCAAAGAGTTCCGGTTTGATGGTACCCAAGTCTTTGTCAAGAAAGTGGGGAATATGGTTGTGCTAATTCCCGAGCAAGGTTCTTGGCAAACGCTGTTTGATAGCCTGGACCAGTTCTCAGATGACTTTATGGAGACCCGAAACCAGCCTGAGCAACAAGTTCGAGAGGGTCTTTTCGAATGAGATACCTGCTTGACACCAATATCTGCATCTACTTGGTCAAGAAGAGACCACACCAGATATTGGAAAAGTTTAACGCCTACTCAGTTGGGGAGATAGGCGTTTCTTCTATCACCGTAGCAGAGTTGCAGAATGGTGTTCGAAAGAGCCAACATCCAGTGAAGAATCAACAAGCATTGCAGCAATTCCTGCTTCCTCTTGTCATTGCAGATTTTGATGAACAAGCCGCTATCGCATATGGGGAGGTTAGAGCAGTACCGGAAGCGCAAGGGACGCCAATTGGTCCATTGGATACACTCATAGCTGCCCAAGCGATAAGATTGGGTGTGACATTAGTGACCAACAATGTCAGAGAGTTTTCAAGAGTGCAGGGCCTTAGGTTTGACAACTGGGCTGCATGATTCCGATCACCCGACGATGGAGAGTCTTTCCACTCCACCAGCTACGACTGGCTGGTGGTGGCCGGACAGGACAAGGCCAAGTACAAGGGCACCGGCACCATCAACGGCGGCGGGAACTATGGCTTCATGCTGACTGCTAAGGACAGCAGCCCAGATACCTTCCGCATCAAGATCTGGGACAAGGATGCCGGGGATGGGGTCGTCTACGACAACAAGATGGGCGTCGGCGACGACTCGTACGATGGGACGGAGCTCGGCGGCGGCAGCATTAAGATCCACAAGGGCAAGTAGTACGCGGCCAACGCAGTCCTTGGAAACCCGATGTCTTTCTCCGCTTGTGAGCGTTGAGGTGCCAGGCACTGCCGCTTCGCTTACACAAGTGCCTGGCACCTTTCAAGCCCACTGAGTCTTATCTGAACCATATCCGTCCAAGCCCCACGACCTTGGCTTTCTCCAACACCAGCGGAGCGATGGCGGCGTCCTGCCCCTGCGCCCCAGTTCCTCTACACCACGTCTGAGGGGGTGAAGAGCTGCTTTTTGAAAGCGCTCTTGCAAAGGAATGACTATGATATATAATGAACTCAGTACCAATGGCGCCAGGCGAGTGATGGTGCATTGGAGGTGGATATGGAGACAGATAACCAACATCCGATGGAGAATTACTTTGACTTCCTCAGCCCGGACGACATCCGTATCAAGGGAACCCGGGTTGGGATTGAGACGGTATTGGATGACTATCTGGGTGGCGCCAGTCCAGAAGAGATTGCGGCACGTTATCGCACACTGACGCTGGAGCAGGTCTATGCGACCATCACCTACTATCTCCATAAGCAGGAGGAAATAGACAAGTACCTGGAGAGGTGGCGGGCCTATACGGAGGCGGCCTGGCAGGAGCAGCAGAGCAACCCGCCTGAGTTTGTGCGGGAACTGCGTGAACGGATTCAACGTAAGCGAGAAATGGTGGTGGCCGAGAGAGGCCCAGAATACCTGGTAACTGGCCGACAGTGACCCCACCACGCTTCTTGCTCGATGAACATGTACCCTATGTGATCCAGGGCAAACTACTGCAACTTGATGCTGAGATAGACATTCTGGCGGTTGGGCAGCCGTTGGCGCCACCAAAGGGTACTTCGGATCAGGATATACTGACGTGGATTGAAAAGACAGGTTACATTCTGGTCACTGCGAATCGTCGCACGATCCCGGAGCATGTGCGGGCACATTATGCTGCGGGACACCACGTTCCTGGGGTGCTTCTTTTGAAGCGTGGCGCCAGCCCGGGGCAGATAATCGAGCAACTCTATCTATTGTGGGTTGCATCTGATGCCGAAGAGTACGTGGATAGACTCCTGTATCTGCCTATGTAGGGAAAGCAAACAGGCCAGCACGGTCGCCCGTTGGATTCGTGACGGCTTGTTGGAGGTGATCGCCCCGTAGGAAGAGTACGGCCAGCCGCGAGAATCCTCGACGAAGCCGTGTTTTTTCGGATTACGGTGGATGTAGGCTACGAGGGCGGCAAGGTATTGATGGCTCTACGCTCTGCTCATCAGGTTCTTGGAGGCTCTGGTTACCAACCTTCTCGGTAAGAACCGCGGTGCTAAGGTGGTAACCTGGTTGCCAACGCCGGGGACGGCGACTCTTTTTCCCTTCATCAGGGCCCGGTACCCAACCTCGGCGACCGTCCTGGCGTCCATGATCTGCCCTTGAAATAGATTTACATCTTCCATACCCGCTTTTGCGATGAAGTCTGTGCGCGTGGCTCCCGGGCAAAGCGCGGTCACGGTTACCCCGGTGCCGTCAAGCTCCTCGGCAATCGCCTCTGAAAAACTCAGCACGTAGGCATTGGTTGCACAGTAGACGGCGTTCAGCGGCCCCGGCGCAAAAGAACCGGTTGAACCAACGTTCATGATCTTCCCGTGTCCCTGTTCCAACATCCCAGGCAGAAATAGCTTCGTCAGTTGTGTGAGCGAAGTGAGATTGACCTGGATCATCTGGAGTTCCTTGTTCAGGTCTGTCTCAAAGAAAGGTCCGTATTCCTGGAAACCGGCGTTGTTGACCAAGATGTCGATCTGAATAGAGTCTTGCGCCAGTTCCGCATAAACCTCATCCGGCGACGCAAGTAAGGACAAATCCTTGGGAAAAATCTTGAGCCATATCCCGAACTTCTCTTCCAGTTCGTCCGCGAGCTTCTGGAGCTTGCTCTGGTTTCTGGCCACCAGCACTAGATTGTGACCGTTCTGTGCAAACAACTTGGCTAATTCATAACCTATTCCGCTGGATGCTCCCGTAATGAGTGCTGCAGTCTTCATGGTATTCTCCTTTGCTGAGATTGCCGCTGGTAGTCGTTGCTTCTTGCTCGATATTCGAGCCCGTGGAGAAGGGTTCTCATCGTTTCTGACAACTCGTCGAGGAAATCGATTCTGACCGACCTTTGGTCATTTGTCAAGGGGGTGAATCTTAAGATTCTGGCATCTGGCGTTTGAAGATAGGGGGGAGACGTGGTAAGATAGTATTTGGCTCCTCAATCTACTCTATGCTGGAGAGGAACCGGTTCCAGAAACGGTCAGTCTGATGTTGCTTTGGTGGTGCGGCGCAACGCGGAGTGGGCAATCGGCGTATAGAATAGCGACGATCTTAATCAACTAACACATAAGGAGGCACAATATGAAGTCCAGTTGGAGAACATGGAGCCAGCCCTTTTTGGTGTTGGCGCTGTTGGGTTTGATGGCCTTTGGTCTGACCAGTTCGGCTTGGGCGGCTGACTTCCGTGGTGGGGAGACTGTGGTAATCCCCGCCGACGAGGTGATTGACGACGATCTATTCGTAACGGGACAGCGGGTCGAGATGAACGGGACGGTCAAAGGTGACCTGTTCGCCACGGGGAGAGATGTGTTAATCAATGGCAGCGTCGAGGGCAGTCTGTTCATATCTGGCCAAACACTAGTGGTGAATGGCCAGGTCAATGGTAGCCTGTATGCTGGGGGATACTCACTAACCGTTGGGCCGGAGGCGAGCATCGGACGCAGTGTTTACTTCGGCGGGTTCAGCCTGACGACTGAGTCGGGCAGCGGCATCGGACGCAGCTTGTACACAGGCGGCTACCAGGTGATCGTGAACGGTGAAGTTGCCAATGACGTGAGCGTCGGCAGCGCTGCGTTGGAACTGAACGGCGCCGTCGGCGGCGACGTGACGGGCGAGGTCGCTCTCGCCGAGGGGGGAGCACCGCCGTTTGTGCCCCAGTTTACCGGGTCAGTGCCTGCGGTCCCGCCCGGTCTGCGGGTGAGTGAAAAGGCGCGAATCGGCGGTGACGTAGATGTGGTCGTCTCCGAGCCGGGACGGGGTGCCGGTGAGCGCCCGCAAGACCGGGGCCTATTCGGCATTCCGCGTGCGATTGCAAACCGCATCGGCCAGTTTATTGCGATCTTGATCGTCGGGGGCTTGCTGTTGTACTTCTGGCCCGGCCTCATGCAGCGTGCCAGCTCGGAAGCCCAAGAACGACCGTTGCCCAGCGCCGGTCGCGGCTGTTTGATAACATTCCTATTTCCCTTAGCTGTGGTAGTCGCCGTGATCGCGCTCGTCGTCCTGGCGCTCTTGGGTGGTCTGGTCACCTTTGGGCAACTCCTGGGTGACATTCTCGGCATCGGCGGGGCGACGCTCGGTCTGGCGGTGGCTCTGTTCATCTTCGTCTTCTCTCTCGTTACCAAAGCTATCGTAGCCTATCTCGGTGGCCGGCTGATCCTGACCCGACTGTCGGCGCAGACGGAGCCTGGCTGGTGGACGGATTTTGCGTCCCTTGCCCTGGGTGCCCTCATCTATGAGATCCTGCGTGTTATTCCGATATTGGGCATCATCGTCGCCGTGATCGTCACCCTCATCGGCCTGGGCGCGATCTATGTCGCGCTTCGTGAGAAGATGCGGCCGACACCACCTGCGGCGCCTGCGCCAACCGCTGAGGCGGCGGCCTAGCCCTACTGTCACTGGATTTCGCTCTAGCTGGGTCCGAGACCCGGCGCTGCCAGGATTAAGACCGCCGGTCACGGACCGGCTTGGAGCACATTTGTAGTCACCTTAATGCTATCAATTCGACAAAGGAGGCACTAAAATGAGTGGAGAACTCGACAAGGTCGTTACAGCGGCTGAGAAGACTCAGAAGCAGGCTGCGGGAGTTGTGGAAAAGCTATTCGATGTGGCCCGGCCCAGTTCGGTTTACGGTGAGCCGATTACGGTTGGGGACCACACGGTCATTACCGCCTCGGAGGTGTCGGTCGGCATGGGAATCGGCCTTGGCATCGGGGGTGGAGAGGGCCGAGGCGGCCCAACGGAGGGTATGAGCGAAGAGGAACCCGAGATGGAGGGAGAGGGAGCCGGCCTTGGCGGCGGTGGCGGCGGTGGTGGTGCCTCTCTGGCCAGGCCGGTGGCCGTGATCAGCGTCGGGCCGGAGGGCGTCCAGGTTGAGCCGGTGGTGGACCCGACCAAGATCGCCATCGCCTTCTTCACCGCGCTGGGCACCATGTTCATTATGCGGAGCAGAATGCGCAGAGGCTAGCGGATGGTGAGTGCGGTTCAAGTGCAACGCACCGGGTTGGAGGTGCGTTGCACTTGAACTAATATGCTACATCCGCTCAGCAACCAATTTGGCTACCTCGGCCGGTTGGCGGGCAACTTTGACGCCAACGGCCTCAAAGGCTGCTACTTTCTCCTGGGCTGTCCCTTCGCCCCCTTCGATAATGGCGCCAGCGTGTCCCATGCGTTTGCCCGGGGGCGCAGTGCGCCCAGCGATAAAGGCGGTGACAGGTTTGCTCATCTCGGTGGCAATGAATTGCGCTGCCCGTTCCTCTTCGCTGCCGCCTATTTCCCCGATAAGAACCACGTGATCGGTCATCGGATCCGATTCGAAGAGGCGCAAGATGTCGATAAAGCTGGTTCCGTTGATCGGGTCACCACCGATGCCGACGGCGGTGGACTGGCCCAGGCTCTTATCGGTGAGTGCTTGCACCACTTCATACGTGAGTGTACCGCTGCGCGAAACCAGTCCCACGGAGCCGAGCCGATGGATGTGACCTGGCATGATACCCACTTTTGCCTGGCCTGGCGTGATTACCCCAGGGCAATTCGGACCGATCAGGCGGGCACTGGTATCGTCAAGAAAGTAGCGCACCCGCACCATGTCCAGGACCGGAATTCCCTCGGTAATACACACAACTAGCCCGATACCGGCTTCTGCGGCCTCCAAAATTGCGTCGGGAGCAAAAGCTGAGGGAACGTAGATGATAGAGGTATTGGCGCCAGTCGCGTTGATCGCTTCCTTGACGGTATCAAAGACCGGTACGGCGTGGACCCATTCGCCCCCTTTTCCAGGTGTCACACCGGCTACTACTTGCGTGCCATATTCAATCATTTGCTGGGTGTGAAATGCCCCTTCGCGGCCAGTGATGCCCTGTACCAACAGTCGGGTGTCTTTGCCTACCAGAATGCTCATGGACGATGTCTCCTTATGTCCTACGCATCACGATGCATACAGTTGGTCTCGAATGGTTTGCCCAATGAAGAATGCCACTTAGCTCCCGCGGGCTAAGGCCACGGCTTGTTCGGCCGCCTCAGCCAGCGACTTAGCCGTTGCCATTTGAGCTTCGGCCAGGATCTGGCGACCTTCCTCCTCGTTGGTACCGACCAGGCGGGTGACCATGGGTACCTCGGTGGGTACCTCGTTTAGCGCTTCCAAAATGCCCCGCGCCACCTCGTCACAGCGCGTGATGCCGCCGAATATGTTGAAGAGGACGGCCTTCACGTTAGGGTCCGATAAGATGATACTCAGCGCTGCCGCCACTTTGTCCGCCTTGGCCCCGCCGCCGATGTCCAAGAAGTTGGCGGGTTCGGCACCATAGAGCTTGATGATGTCCATGGTGGCCATTGCCAATCCAGCGCCATTGACCATGCAGCCGATTTCCCCATTCAGCTTTACATAAGATATACCAGCCTGTCGAGCTTGGCGCTCCGCTTCCACTTCTTCCTGCACGTCGCGCATTTCTGCCAGGTCTTTGTGACGGAAGAGGGCGTTGTCGTCGAGGACGATCTTGCCGTCCACTGCCAGCAATTTCTCATCGCCTGTGACCACCAAGGGGTTAATCTCAGCCAGGCTGGCGTCGCATTCCACAAAGGCTCGATAGAGGCCTTTGGCGATAGTAGTGAACTGACGGATGAAGGCCCGTCTCATTCCCAGGTCAAAAGCAAGGTTCCGGGCCTGAAAGTCCATCAATCCCATTGCCGGGTCGATGGCCAGTTTAAAGATCTTCTCCGGTGTCGCCTTGGCGACCTCCTCGATCTCAACCCCGCCTTCGGATGAGGCCATTATCACCGGTTTGCGCTGCGCCCGGTCTATGGTAATTCCCAGGTAGATCTCCTCCCGGATGTCGGCGGCCTGGTCAATGAGAACCTTGTCCACAGTCAGACCCTTGATGGTCATACCCAGAATCTGGTCGGCCAATGCTTCAGCCTCGTCTGAGTCCCTGGCCACTTTGATGCCCCCGGCCTTGCCTCGGCCGCCAACCAACACCTGGGATTTGACGACTACTGGTCCTCCCAATCGTTGCGCAACTTGACGTGCCTCGGCCGGTGTTGCTGCAACATCTCCTGGTGGGATGGGCACACCATACTTGGCAAAGATCCGTTTTGATTGGTATTCATGTAGTTTCACTTGTCCCTCCTTGCTTGAAACGCAAAAACAGAACGCCAGCGTTCCCTCTCACTCCACTGTAAATGGGCGCTGAACCAAAATCGATTATACATCGCCGTAGCCCGTTTTGCAATCCAATCGGGTGGCTTCGTCCGATGTTCTTGACACTTGGGGTGCTTTTGCTCCGCTCAGGTGCCTGTGTTATAATGTCGGGCGGGAAGGTGCCAGAGTGGACGATTGGGGCGGTCTCGAAAACCGCTGCGGGGCTTGCTCCGCCGTGGGTTCGAATCCCACCCTTCCCGCCTGGCCCTTGCAGAGGGGCCTGTCCCTGAAATGGGGGCCTCCCTGGGGCGAGGCTGTGTCCTACCGGGGAGGGTAAACAGTGGAGAGGTCGCATAGTCCGGTCGAGTGCGCACGATTGGAAATCGTGTAGGTGTAACAGCCTCGCGGGTTCGAATCCCGCCCTCTCCGCCTGGTCGTGCTAGACGGGGAACTGGCGGTGCCCTGTACCCGCAATCCGCCATAGCGGGGTCGAATCCCCCCTCGAGGGCTTAGGGCTTCCGTGTCTGCCAGCATCGTGCGGTGTGGAAGGTTGGGTCCTGCGCGGCGAGAGCCTGTGAACCTGGTCAGGTCCGGAAGGAAGCAGCCATAAGCAGTCCCTCTCGGGTGCCGCAGGGATACCTGGCCGGAGCTAGCTGATGCTGGTAAGGCGGGAGATCCAGTTCGACAGGGGGTGCACGACTATTTTTTGAGATACACACGGGGCGACCGGGGACGGTTCGTCCCGTTCTTCTTGGAGACTACGTTGGCTCGCTCCTACGTTGCCATGAATACTGACCAGTCAGCTCGGAACATTGCCCATCGGACGCTAGGCCTGATCAGAGGCTGGCGGCCGTCACGGCGTTTGATCGGAGGCTTGCTGGTTTTGGCCGCATTCGGAGCCTTGATCTTTGGCTATCGCGTCACCGGCGTGCCGGTCACCCTCATCGTGGACGGTCAGCCTCGGCAACTGCATACGCATCAGGATACGGTTCAGGGGTTGCTGCGAGAGGTCGATATCCGTCTGTATCCCGAAGACTTCGTAGCCCCGCCTCTTGATTCAGAACTGGTCCCAGGTAGCGTCGTTCGGGTTCGGCGGGCACGTCCAGTGACCGTCGAGGCCGATGGGCGCCGTGAGGAGATCCGAACCCAGCGCCAGCGTGTGGCCGACATCCTGGCCGATGTGGGGGTGTACGTCAAACCGCACGACGAAGTGCTGGTTGATGGCCAGGTCTGGAATCTGGAAGCCGATCTCCCTCAGACTGCCTTGGATGAAGGGGGGCGTCGCGGACCGGGCCTGGCCAGCGCAACAAGCGGCTCCACGCCGGTGCGCATTGTCGTGCGACGTGCCGTGCCGGTAATCCTCAGCGACGACGGAGTCGCCGTGACCCTATATACCACGCAGCCAACCGTCGGCGAGGCGTTGCTGGCTCAGGACATCCTGCTTTATCTCGGTGACCGGGTGACGCCGAGTCTGGGCAGCCGGGTTTTGGCCGGTATGCGCATCTACATCGAACGTTCGACGCCGGTCGTCATCAGCGTCGATGGGGCCACCGTCCGAACACGTACCCAGCGTACCACCGTGGGCGACGTGTTGGCGCAAGAGGGGTTGGCGCTGATGGGTAAGGATTACAGCCTGCCTGCGTCTAACACGCCCCTGGCTGAGGATATGAGCATTCGGGTGGTGCGGGTACGCGAGGAATTGGAGATCGAACAACAGCTCATCCCCTTTGAGACCAAGTGGGTTCCCGATCCCGAAATGCGGATTGACACGCAACAACTGGTCCAATCTGGCGGGTCAGGGGTGATCAAGAGTCGCTATCGGGTGACATACGAGAATGGGCAGGAAATAAGCAACCTACTGGAGGACGAGTGGGTAGACCATCCACCCAGCGACAAGATCATCGCTTATGGCACCCAGGTTATCGTACAAACGTTGGACACCCCCGATGGGCCCTTTGAGTATTGGCGACACTTCCGCGTGCTGGCTACGTCGTACTCGGCAGCTACCTCAGGAAAAGCTAAAGACGATCCGCGTTATGGTGTCACCCGTACCGGCCTTCAGGCCGGTTACGGTGTCATCGCCGTAGACCCCAAGGTCATTCCTCTTTGGAGCGAGGTGTATGTACCCAGCTACGGCAAAGCCGTGGCGGGCGACACGGGCGGCTCTGTCCTGGGCCGGCACATTGACTTGGGGTTTGATGAGGATGCCCCTCCCCCTTTGTATCGTTGGATGGATATTTATGTTTCCACCCCTGTACCGCCTCCCGAAGAAATTCGTTACGTTCTCCCCAACTGGCCGCAAGAGACACGGCGGTGACTGATGAACGGGACCCCTGCGGGGGCATCTTTGAGCGTACGGCAACTCCTGGATAAACACAACCTGCGTCCCCGCAAAGGATTGGGGCAACATTTCTTAGCCGATCCCAACATCTTGCGCAAGATTGTCGAGGCGGCAGAGTTATCGCCCGACGTAGTGGCATTGGAAATCGGGCCTGGCCTGGGAACGCTCACCCGCTGGCTGGCGGAGTCGGCCGGGTACGTGGTCGCCGTCGAGCTGGATGAGGGGATGCTCGCCCTGTTGCGGGAGGAATTGGCTGACTTGCCCAACCTGGAGCTGGTGCAAGGGGACATCTTGGAGCTTGACCCGGTGACGTTGATTCGTGATCTCAGCTCCTCTGATCTCGGATCTCACCCGGTTTACACGGCCGTTGCCAACTTGCCCTATTACATCACCAGCGCTGCTATCCGGCACTTATTGGAGGCGGAACCACCTCCCAATCGACTGGCGCTTACGGTGCAACTTGAGGTCGCCCGGCGGATCGTGGCCGAGCCGGGCGATATGAGCCTGCTGGCAGTGAGTGTTCAATTCTATGGCCGGCCGCGAATTGTGGCCAAGATTCCGGCCGGAGCCTTTGTCCCGCCCCCCAAGGTCGATTCGGCTGTGGTTCGCATTGACACCTACGACACGCCGCTGGTCGCCGTGGCCGACGCAGAGGTCTTCTTCCGCGTGGTCCGCGCTGGCTTCGGGCAAAAACGCAAACAACTCAAGAACGCCCTGGCCGCCGGGCTGGGGTTGCCCCCGGCCGATGTGTCTGCCATTATGGCGCGGGCCGGGATAGAGCCCCAGCGCCGGGCCCAGACCCTGAGCCTCGCTGAGTGGGCGGATCTGGCTCGCGAGTTCGGTTCATAGTGGGAATGATTATGCTGTCGTTGAGCTAGTACTACGTTTTATCGGCGTGGCACTGAAAGTGGTCAGCCGCTGGCCTTTCAAGTATAATCGAAGAAGCATTCCTTGACACCCAGAACAAACGTTCGTATAATACAAGTATGCGAACCATCGTTAAACCGGACGCGCGACAGAAAATAAAGCTGCTGGGCCACTTGGCCGGGCTCGACTGCGACGGTGATCCGGCCTCCAAAACTCCCCGTCAGCAACAGAAGCGCGACTTCTTGAAGGAGGCTGTCGTCCAGGTCCAGCGTCCTGATGGCCCGATGGTTGTGCTGCGCACCTTGCAGACCAGCGCCTGCGAGCAGAATTGTTTCTATTGCCCCTTCCGCGCGGGGCGGAGTGGTATCCCCCGGGTGGGCTTTGGTCCCGACGAGCTGGCCCGCGAATTTGACCGCATGCAACAGGCGGGCGTCGTCAAGGGGCTGTTCCTCAGCAGCGGGAGCGTGGGCGGCGGGGCCAGGTCTATGGATCCTATGCTGGCCAGCGTTGAGCTGCTACGGCGCAAGTATGCGTATCGTGGCTACGTCCATTTGAAGATCATGCCCGGCGCTGAGCGAGCGCAGGTGGAGCAGGCGCTTTCCCTGGCTGACCGGGTGTCTGTCAACTTGGAGGGTGCCAACGCCAAGCGGCTGGCCTCCTTGGCACCGCGCAAGGACTTTGAGGGAGAGCTGTTGGGGGCGATGCGCTGGGTCCGCGAAATCGCGCAGGCACAAGGATCGTCCTTCGACAGGCTCAGGACGCATCCAGCTAAAGCGCCCAGCCTGGTGACACAATTTGTCGTTGGGCCGGCGGGTGAGAGCGACCGGGAGTTGCTGACAACGGCTGAACGACTCTACCGTGGGGTGAAGCTAGCACGTGCATACTATTCTGGCTTTAATCCTGTGCCCGATACGCCGCTGGCCAACGCAGCCCCCACACCCGCCGTGCGTGAGCACCGGCTCTATCAAGCTGATTGGCTCCTGCGTTTCTACGGTTTCGCCTTGGGCGATTTGCCTTTCGATCGGAGCGGCGCGCTGCCGTCTGATGTAGACCCCAAACTGGCCTGGGCGCGCCAACATCTGGCTGGACGACCGGTGGAAGTGAACCGGGCCAGCCGCCGGGAGCTGCTGCGCGTGCCTGGCATCGGCCCCCGGAGCGCCGACGCCATCTTAGGCGCTCGCCGCCAGGGCCACCTGCGCGAACTGGGCGACCTGCGCGCGTTGGGCGCCGTTGCCAGTCGCGCAGCGCCCTTTGTGCTGTTTGATGGTCGTCGTCCGCCGCAACAGCTTGGGTTCTGGAGTTGACATAATGAAGCACTCAGACTTGCCACTGGATCACATCATACAGGGTGATTGTGTGGAAGAGCTCAACGGGCTGCCAGAGAATAGCGTGGACCTTGTCTTCGCAGATCCACCTTACAACCTGCAACTTCAGGGGGAGCTCTGGCGGCCCAACCTGACTCGGGTGGACGCGGTGAGCGATGAGTGGGATCAGTTTGCTGACTTCGCCGCCTACGACGCCTTCACCGAGGCCTGGCTGCGGGCCTGCCGCCGCGTGCTCAAAGAGACAGGCACCATATGGGTCATCGGCACTTATCACAACATATTTCGCGTGGGTAAGTTGATGCAGGACCTGGGCTACTGGATCCTCAACGACGTGGCGTGGGTTAAGACCAACCCTATGCCTAATTTTAGAGGGGTGCGTTTCACTAACGCCCACGAGACCCTCATCTGGGCCCAGAAGCGGCGCGGCGCCCGGTACACCTTCAACTATGAGGCTATGAAACGCCTAAACGATGATTCCAGTTCGCCTGAGGGCACGGGCAAGCAGATGCGCAGTGATTGGCAGCTTCCCCTTTGCGTGGGGGACGAACGTTTGAAGGTCGACGGTCAAAAGGCCCATACCACCCAGAAGCCAGAGGCTCTCCTGTATCGAGTAATCCTGGCCAGTTCTAACCCAGGCGACGTGGTGCTTGACCCTTTCTTCGGCACCGGCACCACCGGAGCCGTCGCCAAGAAGCTGCACCGGCACTGGATCGGCATCGAGCGCGACGAGACCTACGTCCGTGTTGCTCACGAACGCCTTGCCTCGGTGCAATCGCTGTCCTTTGATGAAGAGGTGTTTGTTATCAAAGGCAAGCGGGGACGCCCTCGGGTTCCTTTTGGGACGCTCCTGGAACGCGGATTGCTCCAGCCAGGCCAAACGCTTTATCTCGACCCCAAGGGAGAGGCTCAGGCCAAGATCCTGGCCGATGGTTCGCTGAAATGGGATAGCTTTACAGGTTCTATCCATCAGGTCGCGTCGCACATCAAGAAGGCACCGTGTAATGGCTGGCAGTACTGGTATTATGAGGACCCCCAAACTGGTCAGCGCCAGGTGATTGACGAACTGCGTGAGCGTGTTCGGCGCGAGAGATCAGAGGATGAAGCTTAAAGGCACGTACGGTCTATGAGAACTCACATAACCAATTTGCTGGGCCGTGGACCGAATCAAACCACCGCGTTTCTGTCGGACCCTGAGGTGGAGACTCTGGCCGAGACGCTGGTTGCCTTCGCCAATGCCGACGGCGGTACTGTCTTAATCGGCATTACACCGGAGGGCGAGGTGACGGGCGACGTGCTGGGCGAGGACGTGGAAGCGGTGCTGTTTCGGTCGTTGGGACTGTGCCGACCGCCCGTGGCCACCGAATGGGGCCAGGAAGATCTGCCGCAGGGCACGGTTGTGCACATCAATGTCTCGCGCAGCCCGGCGTTACACAGCCTGGCTGATGGCCGGGTCCTCATCCGCCACGGCCCGGAGAACCGCCCGCTGGGCGGCGATGCCATCCGCCAACTGGCTGCCACCAAGTCCAGTGGTGACTTTGAGGCCGAGCCAGTCGGCGGGGCCGTCCGGTCCGACCTGGACGACGACGTCATCGAGGAGTATCTGGAGAAGCGGTCCGAACGGGGGCGGCGGCCGGTCAGCGGCACGACGGATGATCATCTTAGCAGTATCGGCGCGCTGGCCCCCGATGGCACGCCTACCGTCTCCGGCTTGCTCCTATTTGGGAAACAGCCGCAAGAGTTTTTGTCCCAGAGCAGCATCGTCTTCGTGCGCTTTATGGGCACCGAACCGCGCGGCAAAGATGGGCTGGCCGGCTATGGCCGACGCGCCGAGCTGGAGGGGCCGGTCGCCCGCCTGCTCGAAGCAGCGTGGAACATCGTCTGGGAAGAGATGCGAGTGGGGGCGGTGGTGGTCGGCCTCCAACGCGAGGAACAGCCTGAGTATCCCAGTTTCGCCGTACGCGAGGCGCTGGTCAACGCCATTGCCCATCGGGACTACCGTCTCTCGGGTCGTCGCGTCGAAATCCGCATGTTCGAAGATCGACTTGAGGTAATCAGTCCTGGCGGCCTGCCCGGCTACATCACCGTAGATAACATCGTCGACGAGCACTTCTCGCGCAATCCCCGCATCGTCGCCGGCCTTTTCCAGTGGGGCTACATCGAGGAGCTGGGGCTGGGCATCGATCGTATGATCGAAGAGATGATGCAACGTGGTCAACCTGCCCCTGAGTTCAAAGCCACGCCTTATTCCTTCAGCGTTATTCTCCGCAACGTGCGCGAACGCCGTCCGTCCCCGCCGTGGGAGCAAAACATGAATGAGCGCCAGATGCGGGCGTTGGCCCACGTGCGCGAGTTTGGTCGGATCACCAACCGCGACTACCGTACCATCTGTCCCAATGTCACCCCGGAAACCTTGCGTCTCGACCTGGCCGACCTGGTGGACAAAGGTCTGCTGCTCAAGGTGGGGGACAAGCGGGGGACGTATTACATCCTGAAGTAGCTTTGCGTGAGCTTCCCAAAGTTATCCCAAAGTTATCCCAAGTTTATCCCAAATTTATGCCAAGTTGGCCTTAAATTCTTATAATATCTACATGAATTATCCCAAATTGATTTGGGATAATTTGGTTAAGTGGAGCCGGTAGCGTTGATGCGTCGTTTCTTGTTGGTCGTCGTCTGGTTGGTGGTTGGGTGTGCTGGCGCTTCACCCGAT
>JAUVPY010000192.1 GCA_030598425.1 Anaerolineae bacterium | reverse complement strand
CACCTCTACGTCCTGAGGCCAGGTGTGGGTAGCCAGTGCGCGTTGGATTTCCACCACTGCAGAAACGGCCTCAGTCGCGCGCGGGAAGGCCACAAAGAAAGCATCACCCTGGGTGTCTACCTCCTGCCCGTGCCAGGTGACAAAGGCTTCTCGCAGGATGCGGCGCTGGTCTGACAGCAAGATCGCATACTGGTCGCGCAGCTGGCTCAGCAGCTGGGTCGAGCCTTCGATGTCGGAGAACAGGAAGGTGACGGTGCCGCTGGGGAATGCAAAATTATCCATTTTTCGAATCCTGTGCATCGCTTTCCAATGCCAGATCAAGCGCCTCTTCCAGAGTCAGCTGACTCCCTGCGGAAATGGCGGTTTGATAACTTATTTCACCGAGCCCTTCCCGCGTTGTCGCAAGAAGCAGCTCGACGTCTGTCAGATCGACTAGGTGAAGGGTTATCCCTAGCCTGGTGCGTAGGGCGCTGCTGGCAGCAAAAAGCCGGGCTGCCCGGGTATATTCTCCTTCAGAGATGGCTAATCTCGCTATACCGTCCAGGTTTGCCGGGATACCTTCAAAGTCATCTAATTTTTGCAACAGGCTGAGACTCTCCCGGAAATGATCCATGGCCGAACAAGCATCGTCTTGAGCCAGATCGCAAAGTCCGAGTAACGTATGTATGCGCGATTGAACAAGGGTATAACCGAACTGTTGGCACATCTCCAAACTCTCCTGGGCAATCGAGCTCGCTTGTCTAAGCTTTCCCTGGTCGAGAGCGACGCGGGCCATACTGAGGAGTGTATGTGAGGTGCATGTCTTGTCTTCTATCTCCCGAAAAGTGGACAGCCCTTCTTCCAAATAAACAAGAGCTCGTTCTGTATTACCCTGGCAGCGCGCCACTTCTCCCAAGGAGCGGAGTTGGGTGGCAATTCCGTGGATATCCTTAAGCTCTCGATAGTTGACCAGGCTTTCTTTAAAAAGATCCTTGGCCTGGATGCAGTCTCCAACGCGTGAAGCCAGGTCGCCTAAGTTCCATAAAGCTCCCGCAATCTCGCGTTGATCTCCAACCTCTTGGAACAATGCCAAACTTTCTTGATAAAGCCTTTTCGACTGCTTGAAATCATAGCGGGAGGCTGCGCAATGTGCGAGAGGCCCTAGTGTCTGGGCGATACCGTGTTTGTCTCCCAGCTCTCGCCAAATATCTAGGCTCTCTGCGACCAGCGATTCCATCAGATCAATATCTCCTAAGATTTCATGCATGTACCAAAGGCCGTTGAGAGCAACGGCGATTCCCCGCTCGTAGCCTAGCTGGCGAGCCAAAGCCAGGCTCTCATCATAGATTTTAATAGCTTCATCAACATCAGCCTGCCGCATTGCCAGGTATGCGGTACCGTTCAACGCGTCGACGCGTTCGTTGATTTGTGCATCACCTGCCGCCAAAGCTCTTTCTAACCATCTACGCCCTTCACTCACGTAACCGTGTGTGTCCCAGAATCGCCAGAGGGCTGCCGTCATTCTCAATCCCGATTCCTCGGCCTTAGTGTGCAGGAGGGTTTTACCTTCAGCCTGCTGTAAGAACCATTCCAGCGCGGTTCGTAAATTGTTGTGTTCTCTTTCCAGTTGTTCGAACCATGTTTTTTGTTGTGGTCCTTGCAGCATGTGTGAAGCTGTTTCTGCAAGCTCCAAGAAGTAATTGGCGTGTCTCTCACGGCTGCGCTCCTCTTGCCCGCTCTCAACCAACTTCTCAAGTGCATAGGAGCGAACCATCTCCAGAATATTAAAACGTGGTTCGCTATCTTCTGCCAGCTCATGTCGCAACAGGCTCTTATTAAGCAAGGATGCAACCCCTTCTACCACATCTCCCAAGGGTGTTTCCAATGGGACTGTCGTGATGTGATTTACCTGAGCGCAGCACACCACTTCCGCTGCCGGTAAGGTAAATCCACCCACAAATAGCGAAAGATTCCGGAACAACCATTGTTCGGCGCTATCCAGAAGGTCATAGCTCCACTCAATTGTGGCGCGTAGTGTACGGTGTCGTTCCGGAGCATCGCGTGGTCCCCCTGCCAGCAGGCGCAGCGAGGCACGTCCATTCGCCTGAACAAGCCTCTTCAGAAGTGCATCAGGAGGGAGCAGCTTGATTCGGGCCGCAGCCAGCTCGATCGCTAGCGGCAGTCCGTCTAGACGGGAGCAGATTTCAGACACTGTTGAGGCGTTATTGTCGGTCAGAACAAAACTGGTTTGTACAGCTCGGGCTCGTTGGGTGAATAATTCTACGGCTGGCACTGCGGAAAGTACCTCTACAGGTGGTAAATGCTCCAAATCAGGCAGCGTTAGCGGTTGAATCGGATATTCCTGCTCACCACGCAGATGTAGAGCTTCTCGACTGGTGACTAGCATCTTGACCTGCAAACTGGCTGCCAGTACTTTGGTTAATTCAGGAGCTGCAGGGATCACATGTTCAAAGTTGTTGAGTAATAGAAGTATCTGCTTGTTAGCCAACCATTCGGTCAAGGTTTCCATCATGGTCCCCTTCCCCTGATCGTGTAGGCCAAGTGTTTGCGCAATAGTGGGGATGACTAGGCTGTGGTTTTTGATTGGAGTCAGGCGGACAAGGAAAATACCCTCGGGAAAATCTTCCGTAAGCTCGGCGGCTACCTGTAAAGCCAAGCGTGTCTTGCCGGAGCCACCTGGTCCGGTAAGCGTGAGCAGGCGCTCCTGTTCAATCAGTTGCTTGACCTGTGCCATCTCAACTTCCCGCCCGACGAAACTTGTCAGTTGCACCGGCAGGTTATTGGGATGTGTATCCAGGGATTTAAGGGGAGGAAACTTGTACCGTAAATCTGGAATCACCAGTTGATGTAAGTGTTCGGGACGTTGCAGGTCTTTCAGGTGATGTTCACCCAAATCGCGCAAGCCGATACCCTCAGGCAATTTATCCCGCATCAGCGCGGCTGTGGTCTCCGAGAGCAGCACCTGGCCGCCATGACCCACATGGGCGATGCGGACCGCCCGGTGCACGTCCATCCCGATATAGCCGGTGCGGGCGACGATCGGCTCGCCGGTGTGCAGGCCCATGCGCACGCGCACTTTGACTCCTTCGGGCCACTGATGCTGGGCCAACGCACGCTGAATCTCTACGACTGCTGAAACTGCACCCGTGGCACGCGGGAAAGAGACGAAGAAGGCATCGCCTTGGGTGTCCACCTCCTGCCCGTGCCAATTGATAAATGCTTCTCGTAGAATACGGCGCTGGTCAGCCAGCAAGGTCGCATACTGATCGCGCAGCTGGCTCAGCAGTTGGGTCGAGCCTTCTATGTCGGTGAACAGGAAGGTGACGGTGCCCTCGGGTAGGTCGTTATAGCCAGGTTGGGAGGTTTCCATATCAGCTAAAAATCGTTATCTTCTCTTGAGAGATACCTTGTTCTCACCATCAACTTATATCAAAGTTACCAAATTGCGGTATTTACGGGCACTCTTCAAAATGTAAATATTGTCTGCATTCCTCGTCCGTCAGGGATCGAAAAACCCAGGATTGTGCCAGAGTTAGCAACTTGTCGACATCCATCATGTACACCCGCACAGTGCCATCCGTACAGGCGGTGTACAATCGTTTGCTATCCATCCTCAGGTACAGTTGTCGGCACAATCCCCTCGGCGTTACATAGCGGCTCGACGCGGTACTGGGCCCGTTCGTCGCAGGTCAGGTCGCGGACGTAGCGGTTGGCGTGAGTCCAGCCGATCAACTCGTCCAGCGGTAGATGGGCAATCTGCCACTCGATGAGCGCGCCGTCGAACGAAACCGAAAATGCGGTCTGGCCGTCGGGACTAAAGACCAGGCCAGGTACCAATGCCGTATGACCGCCGAAGCGACGTAGTTCCTCACCCGTCTCGAAATCCCACAGGATAATGGAACCATCCTTTGAACCCGAAAGTACGTAATGTCCGTCGGGGCTGATGTCAAGACCCCATACCATGTCATCGTGCCCTAGGTAGCGGCGGATGATATCGCCCGTTTTAACGTCCCACAGGATCAGGCTGCCATCGCCCGAGGCAGAGAGTACGGTCCTTTCATCTGGACCAAAGGCCACGTCAAATACATACCCTGAGCCTGTATGCCCTTCAAAGCGGCGGATTTCCTTGCCGCTCGCTACGTCCCAAAGAGTCAGATTGGAAGAAAAGACCGAGCCGGTGAGGGCGAGGCTTCCATCGGCGCTGAAAACGATACTCGTTATATCATCGTCAGTATCAAAGCGGCGGATTTGCTCGCCGGTCTCGACGTTCCAAAGAATCAAGTCGTCTCCTTCGTCTCCTTGAGAGCCGCTGAGCGCCATGCGGCCATCAGGGCTGAGAGCCACACTTCTGAGAATAGATCTGTGTCCTTCAAAGCGGCGGATTTCCTCACCGGTTTCGGTATTCCATAGTATCAGACTTTTAGCGCCCGAACCGCCGAAACCATCGCTGGAACCGACCAGCGCAAAACTTCCGTCCGGGCTGAAAGCCACTCCATTCGGACTAACTGCAACCTCGTGGGCTTTAAAATGACGGATGACCTCACCGCTCTCAATATCCCACAACACTGTTTCGTCAGCCATGTCGCCAGTGAGCAGGCGACGTCCATCGTGGCTGATGTCCACAGCAATAAATGGCGTGCCGTCCGTTTCGAAACGACGGAACTTGGCTTGACCTTCAAGGTTCCACAACCTCAGGCTGCCGTCGGACGATCCGGTAAAGGTCAGGAGTCCGTCGGGGCTGAGCGCAGCAGACATTGACTCGACATCGGCAGTATAGCCGCCCAGCAACCACTGATACTCCCGCCATCGCTCAATGTC
The DNA here is from genome assembly GCA_030598425.1 of Anaerolineae bacterium. GTDB lineage: Bacteria > Chloroflexota > Anaerolineae > 4572-78 > NAK82 > JAUVPY01. Next base: position 1,119 of record JAUVPY010000192.1, on the reverse strand, counting down.
CCACAGGCGCAAACCGCCTAAGCCAAATAGTACGGTACGCCCGTCCGGGCTAATCGCAAGACACGTTGGCGTACCGCCAAAGTGTTGCTGGCGGATTTCCGAGCCCGTTTCAAGGTCCCACAAACGGAGCGTATTATCGCCGGTAGACAGCATAGTGCGTCCATCGAGATTAAATACCACGCCTTTTACTTCGTAAAAATGCCCCTCAAAGAGGCGGATTACCTCGCCGGTAGCCAAATCCCACAGAATCAGATTGGTATCGTCAGAGCCAGAGAGAGCGGTTTGCCCATCAGTGCTGAGGGCCACACAGGTCACCCGGCCTGTATGCCCTTCAAAGCGGCGGATCACCTCGCCAGTGGTCACATCCCACAGGATCAGAGTGGTATCGTTCGAGCCGGAGAGAGCCGTCTGGCCGTCTGCGCTCAAGGCGACGCTGTTCACACCGCCCGTGTGACCTTCAAAACGGCGGATCACCTCGCCCGTTTCAACGTCCCACAGGATAAGCGTACCATCGCCTGAGCCTGAGAGAGTAGTTTTGCCATCTGGGCTGAAGGTGACACTGTTGACCCAGCCTGTATGCCCTTCAAAGCGGCGCAGTTCAGTCCCGGTCTCTGTAGCTGCGCTCACGTCCCATAAAATCAATTCACCCTGAATACAGGCATTGTCAGAGTCAAGCTTGCCACAACTGCCTGAGAGAACGGTCTTGCCATCGGCGCCAAAGGCGACGCCCTTGGCAGCGTTGCTGTGCCCTTTGAAAACGGCGCGTGTTCCCGGACCCAGCGCAATTGCCGACAACGCACGTTTGGCTTCCGGCGGGGGCTGGTCAATGCTGACCGCTTCCAGCGCCAACGCCAACGCCAGATCGTCCTCCCCGGTATCCTGGGCTTGCTGGGCGTTGGCCGCCAGCACCAAGCTATGGTTGACAGCGGCTTCACGCTGAGCGTTGCGGGCCTGCCGGAGCGACTCTTGGCGTTGTTGGAAAGCCATAAAAGTCAGGAACAAGGCGATTATCAGTCCGCCTGCCAGCCCAATGATGATCCTTTGTCGCCGTTTTCCACGCTCGGCTTCAATACGACCCCTCAACTCTACACTCTCCTGGATGTACTCCCTCTCCACCGT
>JAUVPY010000409.1 GCA_030598425.1 Anaerolineae bacterium | reverse complement strand
TGGGCGACGGTGTCGAGACGCTCGTAGCCCAGGTAGGCACGAACCAGGGTGGAGTTCTTCTGCTCGACGTTGCGATTGTCGTTTTTCTGGTAAGGACGGCTGCGGGAGAGGCGCACACCCTGAACAATCTCTCCCCAGAAGCGGAGCATGTGATGGTTGAAGAACTCACTGCCGTTGTCGGGGTGGATTTCCTTCACCGGGAAAGGAAGATGGGCCAAGATGTAGCGAAATGCGTCTTCCATAACCAGGTAACTGCGGCCCAACACGGCTCTGCGTTCACTCCAGCCGGTGAGGACATCGATCATTTGGAGTGTACACACGTACTCCCCGGAAGCAGTGCAACCACAGTGATGAACCAGGTCTGTCTCGAAGTGACCAGACTCTCGTTCGTCCCAGGGGATACGTCTCATTGGAATGTCTCGAGTCAGCTTGTTGGCGCGCTGGGAGCCTTTGGGGCGAGGCAAGCGGGGTTGGTCCTGCCTGATGCGGTTCAGTCTACGCCCCACGGTGGAGATGCTAATCCCGCTCAAGTGATCCAGTAGCGCTGGATAGATCTCCATTTCACCGTGAGCGTGTAGATGGCGAACCATATCGGGCAGAGCAGGCGTGATCCGCTCAGCGCAGATGTAGTCCAGGCTTTCCCAGACGATGCGTATTGCATCGTCCACCTCTGGGCCATAAACGCAACTACGCTGCCTGCTGCGAGGCTTACGGTTCAGGCCTCCGTGCAGCGACTCTATCAGATAGTTCCGGTTTAGCTCCGTCACAGCCTGCATTTCGTCCAAGAGTCGACCACGTTCCTTTCGACCTGCCTTTCTGTAGCGCTTCTGCATTTTTCGTAGATACTTCCGTCTCTCATCGATGTTCATCTTGTCTTCGGTAGACATACTTCCCTCCTAAGATATGGTATGGTACTTGGGGGAAGTATAACTCAGGTTTTCTTTTGAGTGAACAATGTGCTTTCACTCAGATTATAGATGAATGAATACGAAGTCTTGACAGTTGTCTGCCTTTGTGGTATCATCGCACCCAAACTGAATATCCCGAGCGACACTCTTATCCAGAGAGGTGGAGGGACCGGCCCTACGAAGCCTCGGCAACCAGCCAGCCGCTAGCAGCTAGCCGCTAGCAGCGAGTCAGGTGCTAATTCCGGCAGAATGGTGTTTCTGGAAGATGAGAGGTGGTCACGCCGGTCGTGCCCCTTCTTGTCTTGCAAGAAGGGTTTTTTGTTGGGCTAGCCTCGACCAGGATCTACCGGAGTTTTTAATGCGGCTTTCAGGAAGTCCCAAAAATCTAAGCATGCAACAAAAGGAGAAGTTCAAATGAGTGGTAGCAACGCAACATTTATGACATCACCCCAGTATTTCTTCACCTCGGAATCGGTGACCGAAGGGCATCCCGACAAAATCTGCGATCAGATTTCAGACGCTGTGCTGGATGCCATCGTCGCTGATGACCCCGATGCGCGCGTCGCTTGCGACGTGAGCGTGACCACTGGCCTGGTCATCGTGATGGGAGAGATCACGACCAGTACTTACGTGGACATCGGCAAACTTGTCCGCTACGTTGTCCGCGATATTGGCTACACCCGCGCCAAGTACGGCTTTGATGCCGATACATGCGGCGTCATCGTCAGTATCAAGGAGCAGTCGGCTGATATTGCCCTGGGCGTGGATCGGGCGCTGGAGGCCAAGACAGGCGAGATGTCTGAGGCAGATATCGAAGCGATCGGCGCTGGTGATCAGGGCATGATGGTCGGCTTTGCCTGCAACGAGACGCCAGAGTTGATGCCGTTGAGCATCATGCTGGCTCACAAGTTGTGCAAGCGGTTGGCCGAGGTGCGCAAGAACAAGACGCTGCCCTATCTGCGCCCCGACGGCAAGAGTCAGGTGACGGTTGAATATGAGTATGGCCGGCCTAAGCGTGTTGACACCATCGTCGTCAGCACACAACACTCGCCCAACGTCATTCAAGAGCAGATCCGTGAGGACGTTATTGCTCACGTGGTCAGGCATGTGGTGCCCGCTGATATGCTTGACGACAAGACCAAAATCTACGTCAATCCTACGGGGCGTTTTGTTACTGGTGGCCCGCTGGGTGACTCCGGCTTGACTGGGCGCAAGATCATCGTTGATACGTACGGTGGCGTGGCTCGTCACGGTGGTGGTTGTTTCTCTGGCAAGGATCCGACGAAGGTGGACCGTTCGGCGAGTTACATGACTCGCTACATTGCCAAGAATTTGGTGGCGGCGGGCATAGCCGATCGCCTGGAACTGCAAGTCTCTTACGCAATTGGTGTCGCCCGGCCGTTGTCGTTGTCGGTGGAGACTTTTGGCACGGCCAAGATCTCCGATGACAGGATCGTTGAGTTGATTGAAGAGCATTTCGATATGCGTCCTGCAGCGATCATTCGCGACCTGGACTTGCGGCGACCCATCTACCGTAAGACGGCTGCCTACGGCCACTTCGGGCGCGATGACATTAATGCGCCCTGGGAGCGCACCGACAAAGCTGAAATCTTGCGCCAGGCGGCAGGCTTGGCTTAGCCGGGGTCATTTGGCAACTGTAGGAGAATTCTCCAGAACTCGGTTTTGGCGTCTGGAGATGCATCCTATATCTTCGCACAATCTGGTTTTAAGCGAGTCCGGGCCGACCCTTGAGGTCGGCCCGCTGTGCTGTCTCCTGGCGACGTTTCGGGAGTGGCGGTCAGGCCGGGTATTCTGCCTCGGTTGATGGCAATGTGTAAGGTCTACAACGTGCTGGCGCTGTGTACTTTGACATCCTCTCCCTTTCGATGTATACTCACTGCGTTGTGATGCAACAGATAGAGCGAGGCTGTTGAGATGACTGTGGGGCGCTTTTCCAATCCGCCAGCCCCTGCCTGGCCAGACTTTAGGTCTGGGTGAGGGCTATTTGAGAGCGCCCAGTTCCGGCCGGCCCTCCAGACCATGCGGGGGCTGGCTTTTGTGTGAGGGAGCCGATGACCATCCAGGAACTCACCGATGAGATGAACCGCTTCGTGGAAGCGATGGGCTGGTACAGGGGGGATTCCCCGTGGCCGCAGACGCCGCGCAACATCGCCACATCGCTTTCGCTGGAGGCGGCCGAGGTGCTGGAGCATTTTCAGTGGGGCGAGCGAGCCGATGAAGATGCACTGGCGGGGGAACTGGCCGACGTGGCGCTCTATCTGCTGCAACTGGCCTACCTGACCGGCATAGACCTGGAGCAAGCGATTCACGACAAACTGGCGATCAATTACAACCGAGAGTGGCCCGGAGAGTAGGGAAGTGTGAAGATTCTCGCCGTCAGTGACCTGGTGGTCGAGAGTATTTACAGTTCATACGTCCGCGAGCGGTTTGGCGATGTGGATGCGGTGCTTTCGTGTGGCGATCTGCCCTACTCCTACCTAGAGTACATTGTGACGATGTTGAACGTGCCCTGTTTCTTTGTGCATGGCAACCACGACCAACCCGAGTACACGGCTGACGGACGCGTGCTTACCGAACCGGGCGGGTGGTTCAATCTGGATGGGCGGACTATGGAAGCCAGAGG
>JAUVPY010000382.1 GCA_030598425.1 Anaerolineae bacterium | reverse complement strand
TCGAGGACGAGACACAGGAGAAACGATTTGAACAGCGCATCCACGACCCAAGAAGACGCTGGAAGCTGAGCCCAATGGATCTGGAGGCGCGGTCGAGGTGGGTGGAATATTCAAAAGCCCGAGACGCCATGTTGCTCCAGACGGATACCGAGTGGGCGCCCTGGTACATTGTTGACGCCAATGTCAAACGGCACGCCCGCCTGAACTGCATCAGCCATCTGCTCTCGCTGATCCCTTACCAGGATTTAACGCCAGAGCCGCTTAAATTGCCACGTCGGCAGAAGGCGAAAGGGTATACGCATCCCGACATATCACAGTTCAATGTTGTGCCGGCCGTGTATCCGTGAAAGAAGGAAGGGTACAATGAAACTAGTACGCATTATTTCCGCCACACGTTATCTTGTGATCGTCCCGATCATCGGCCTGGCTCTCGCTGCTGGTGTCTTTTTTGTATTCGGTGGCCTGGGCCTGATCAAGTTTTTGGTCGAGGCCGTTATCGGGGTGCTACAGGGGTCGGGACCAGAAGCCCACACAGAGGATATCCCCATCGCGATTGAGATCGTCGAGTTCGTGCATCTATTCCTGATTGGCACGGTACTGTACATCACGGCAATTGGTCTCTACCAGCTCTTCATTGAGGAAGTCGATTTCCACGGGTGGTTGAAGATCGACAGCACCGAGGAATTGGAGATGAACCTCATCGGCGTAACGGTGGTCGTGCTGGCGGTGAATTTCCTGAGCGTTGTGTTTACGCGTGATCCTTCCATTCTGTTGGAGTATGGAGTGGGTATCGCCTTGCCCATTGCTGCCCTGGCGCTTTTTGTCGGTTTAAGAGTATGGTCGACTAACCTTGGGCGCTCCAGCTCAGAGTCCGATGGGAACGCAACCGAAGGGGTTTCGACACCGGCGCCGGAGGCCGGGGAGGAATAGCGAGCGAACCGACGTTCGCCCTGTACCAAGATACCATCAAATAATCAGTGACAGATCGAATCCCCGGTGAACCATTAGAAGGGAGGCGGATGGCCAAAAAGAGATCCTAGTAAGCGAAAGTGTGAAAGCGGAGGCCATCAATGGACAATACAGTAGTTCAGACGACCTCGCCATCCCGTCTTGCCCCAATCGAGAAATGGATTCCCGTCCTGCGCGCACTGCGCAGCTATCAACGGGCGTGGCTGCCACGTGACCTGGTAGCCGGGCTTGTGCTCTGTGCCCTGCTTGTACCTCAGGGCATGGCCTACGCCGAGCTCGCCGGTCTCCCCGCTATCACCGGCCTGTACACCACGGTCGTATGCCTGCTGGCCTATGCCGCCTTTGGCCCTTCCCCCTACCTGGTGCTGGGACCCGATTCATCGCTCGGTCCTATGATCGCCGCCGTCATTCTCCCATTGGCTGCTGGAAGCGTGGATTCCGCAATCGCCCTGGCAGGCATGCTGGCTCTCATGGTCGGCCTGATCTCTGTCGGGGCCGGGGTGGCCAGGCTGGGGTTTGTGGCCGATCTGATCTCGAAACCGGTGCGGGTGGGGTATCTGGCGGGTCTGGCTATCACGATATTCCTCGGCCAACTGCCGAAGCTTTTTGGATTTTCCGTGGAAGGCGGGAACGCGATCCAAGACGCTATAGCCTTCCTGGCGAACCTGGACCAGACCAATATATGGGCATTGGGTGTGGGCCTGCTGTGTCTGGTCATCATCCTCGGATTGGGGCGCTGGGCGCCGCGCGCGCCAGGTATCCTGGTGGCTGTCGTCGCCGCTATTGCGGTCACGGTTATCTTTGACCTGGCCGCGAAAGGGGTTGACATCGTCGGGCTATTACCCCAGGGTTTTCCGGCGCCTTCGTTTCCGGCAGTAGAGTTCTCTGACCTGGCCCCGCTCGCGGCTGGGGCATTTGGCATCACGCTGGTGGCCATCGGTGACACCATTTCCACCTCGGCCGGGTTTGCCGCCCGGCGTGGGTACGAAGTGGACAGCGACCAGGAGATGGTCGGCATCGGCACCGCCAATCTCCTGGCCGGGCTGTTTCATGGGTTTCCGGTGAGTACCAGCGGCTCGCGAACGGCCGTAGCCGAGCAGTCTGGCGCCAAGACCCAGCTCACCGGCGTTGTGGCTGCGGCATTGGTGCTCGTCATGCTGCTGTTTATACCCGGTTTGGTGAGGAACCTGCCCCAGCCTGCTTTGGCGGCGATTGTTATCGTGGCAGCTATCAGTCTGTTCGACACCCCCGCGTTGCGACATCTTTGGAAGGTGCGGAAAAGCGGATTCGCACTGGCCGTGGCCTGTATCTTGGGAGTGGCCCTGGTGGGCGTGTTGGAAGGTATCATAATCGCTGTGGTACTCTCAATCCTGCAGATCTTCGTAGGGGTGTGGCGCCCTCACTCTGCGGTGTTGGGGAAACCTGAAGGAGTGCCTGGTTATCATGATCTAAAGCGCTACCCGGAAGCGAGCCGGATCCCAGGCTTGCTGATGATCCGCTGGGATGCACCGCTCTTTTTCGCCAATGCCAACCTGTTCCGCAACCTGATACGAAATTTGATCGCCCAGACGGAGCCTACGCCCACTTGGGTGCTGTTAGCGGCCGAGCCGATCACGGATGTTGATACCACCGCGGCCGATATGCTGGTTGACCTGGACTTGGAACTCAACGCTGCCGGAATCCATCTCATTTTGGCCGAGCTCAAAGACCCTGTCAAGGATAAGATTGAACGCTACGGTCTTTACGAAACGATAGACCGCCGCCATTTCTATCCGACCATTGAGGTGGCAGTAGAGGCCTTTTACCAGGAGGGGGGACTCGACAAATGAACGAACCTAAGCCAAAGACAGGAACCGACACATAACCAACCTTGCACGGGGGCTAACGAGCGGGGGTAGTTCACAGGCGAGTGTTAATAGAGGGAGCATTTAAACATCGTACTATTGTGCTCGCGCTGGATTGCCAAATCCAGGCTAATACCCACTGGTTTTGGCAATCCAGCGCGAGCAGGTTGTACGACTTCTAAGTGTTTTCTCGCTAAGAAGTCTCTTCAAGGTGCAATTGCTGGTTCACCGACTGCTTGATGTCCTGGAATGCCTCTTCCAGGTAGGGCAGAGCCAGCCAGGCCGAGCCCACCCCGAAGAGCACGCCGGTGAGGGTGCGTAGTTGCCAGTTGCTGGAGCGCAGGCCGAAGAGCTGGGTGATGCCGTCAATGGCCATGGGAGCGATAAAGGCGATGTACACCTGCCAGGGTAGAGGTTTGACCCGGTGGCGCACAAAGCCAAAGACGATTACGGCCAAGAAGAGCGAGAGGTAGATCGCCGTGTCGCGGTGGCAAAAAGCCATCTGATGCCCGAAGATAAAATACGAGCGGGATGGCAACTGGTGACAGGCAAAGCGGTAGCCAGAGTAGATTAGGTTGGACGGGCCACTGATGCCGCTGGCCATCAAGACGGGAGCCAGAAACGGCAGAAAGGCGTAAAGCCCCAGGAAGAATCCGATGACCAAAACCCAGTGCTTGGCGAAGTGATAGATTAGCCTATCGATAAAAGCCACCAGGTCGCGGGTGCGGCCCCCGATGGCAGGGCGTGCGGTCCCCTGGGTCGGGGCCGCCGCCTGCTTCGATTTCACGGCGCCGTTCAACACCTGGAGCACGTAATCTGCCTCGAAGGGCCAATACAAACGTGTGCCCTCCCCAAAATCGGCCACCGGGATGTGCTCCCCGAACAGCTTCTCCAGGGCCGGATCACCCTTGATGTCTACTACCTGCACGGCAAACGGCACGCGTGTCGCGACCGTGTCCAGAAGCACCTTCGCTTCTTCGCAGGGGTGACAACTTTCTTTGCTATATAGTCGGACC
>JAUVPY010000355.1 GCA_030598425.1 Anaerolineae bacterium | reverse complement strand
TAGCGGTCTTACGTGGAGGACCGCCAGCCCTGTAGATCAGCTTGCCAGTTTTCTGATCAAGCCGACAATCACCAGCAAGACGACGGCGCCTACGACGGCTACCACAAAGCTGGCCAGGTTGAACCCGGTGACGCCGCCGCCACCCAACAAACTCATTAACCAGCCGCCGATGAGAGCTCCAACGATGCCGACTATGATGTTGGCGATGCAACCCATGCGATCGTCCAGCCGGTAATGACGCTGGCTAACCAACCGGCCAGCCCGCCCAGGACGATCCAGCCAATGATGCTCACGTCACTCCCTCCTTTTTCTTGTTGAGCTTGTTACCCCAGAACGAAGAAAACCAGTACCACGATGCTAAAGGCCAGGGCATAGCCTAACGGATACAGCCAGATCATGAAGCGGTCGAGCCGTTCTGCCCTGTCCCTGTGGTCGTGCGCCTCCAGCCATTTGAGGTATACGCTGTAACCGACCATCAATACGCTGATGATAAAGGCCGCGATCAAGATGGTGTCCAAGAAGGTTACGTACCCCAACGCGGGCAGAGTGTTGCCGATGGTGAAGTTGTAGGCGATAAAGAGCAACAGATTGGCGCTGGTGGCCTCGATACGTTTGGTGTAGTCTCTAAGGAAGAAGGTGATCCAGGCCACGGCGATGATCAGCAGCAGTGGCACGAAGATGCGGAGAATGTAGAAGATGAGGTGCCGCTTGGCCTCGAAACGGAACGAATAGCGCGAGGAAACTTCCCCGGTGGTGGCTGTTTCGCTGGTAACCTGTGTGTCGCTGTCGGACACAAACCATTCCTCCTCGCCCAACTGGTCACCCACCGCCGTGTATTCTTCCAGATCAGAGAAGACGACGAACTCCTCCGGGAAGATGGAATCGACGCGGATGTAGAACTGCTGGGTATCAAAGGGGAACCGCCTGAAATCGAAGTCCGGGGCCTGGAACGTGGTGGTGAATTGTTCGAAGTAGATGGTGTGGCCGTTTGGTTCAATAGACACCAGCCGGTTCTGGGTCCAGCGATTGTTCTGCTGGTTAAAGAGGGTGAATTCAGGCCACCTGCCGCCGGTTTCGGCGATGAATTTATCAAAATCCTTCTGGGTGAAGAACTTGGTCGCGCATTGACAATCGTCGGGGCTGAAAGCCAAACTGGGGTCGTTCCATTCCATGCGCAAGCTGACCACGGCGCCGTAGTTCTCCGCTTTCTGGTCGACGTCGGTGATCTGCTGCAGCCTGATCCCAACCTTCACGTCAAAGGGCTCGCGAGCAACGGGCGGTCCTGTGCTGGCTGCTTCGCCAGTTAGCACCTGGGGCGCGTTGCGGCCCAAGAGGAGGCGGTAGTCGCCGGTGTTTGAGTCTTTGGCAAAGATGTTGAGGCGATAGTTGCTGCCGCCATCAGGAAAGGTGTACTCAAAGTTCGCCTGGGTCCCGCCAGGCAGGTAGGTGCCGCTGCGAACCGGCTTCCGTCCGAAGTCCTCCAGCACCACGGCCGGGATCAAATAGCCCGAAGTGGCCTCGATGAAGCCGTACAGGGTGTCACCTGGCCGAAAGCCCTCCAGGTTTAGCGTGGTTGTGGAATCAGCTTCAGTCAGCGCGCCGGTTATCTCCTGGACTGCCATGTCCGCCACCGCCGACTCCTGGGAGATAGCCAGGAAGTGACCAGTTGGGGTGGCCTGGCCTGTTACAACCTCCGGAGCGTCCAGCCCTACCAGCAGCCGGTAGTCGCCGAAGCTATCCTTGAATGGCCCGTCGGTGACCAGTAGTTGGTAATCACCATCGGCCGGAACCACGATCTCAAAGGCGGCCGCATAGCCATGACCGCTGTCGTCGTCCCAGGCCAGGAAGTACTGGTCAGCGAACTCTGGTAGAACCTCCAACGGATCTCGCCCTTCGCCAATGGCGCGCTCGACGTCCGCGTCAAACTTCCCGACCAGGCCGTCGATGGCAAGATCTGGCTTAAGTACGGCGGCCAGGGGATCCAGGTTGCCTGAAGTGCCCTCCGCGTACACGCTGAGCTTCTCGCCACGCTCGAGGCCCGGCAGAAGATACAAGTCTCCGCCAGTTCGCTGGTCGATATTGCCGGTCAGCTCCTCAACCTGCCCGCCTTCTTGGTCTTGGGCAACCGCAAGGCCCACCACCTGGCTCAGCCCAAGGATAAGCACAAGCGCCACCCACCATAAACGACGGTTGAGGGATCGGAAAGTGATGTCTCTTGTCATCGAAGAGTCTCCCGATAGATTGCTCGCCGTGGCGACTTACCCACGCAACTTCCGTCGGCTTACGACGTCGTTCTGCTCCGAAATGCCCAAGAGGAAGTGGCCGTGGTTACAATTTACGCCTGCGTTGCACCAAGGTACATACAGTACAGGTGAGTCGCCATTTCGACGTGTTAAGTCTTCGTGATGCCCAGCAGGGGGTATAGCGTCTTCTCTGAGATAAGCCGCGTAAGGCGGACCGGTCACAACTTTACATAACGAACTACACGGATCAGGAGTTTAAGTTAGCGTGCGTCTGTTTGATTAGGGTGTGTTTCACCTCAGTTGAGGCAGGAAGGTGCAACGCACTTGCTTTGAAGTGCGTTGCACCTGGTTCAACTCATTTGAAACGCACCCGTTTGATTACAGCCGTTCCGCCCTTCGAGACGTCGCCAAGTTTCTATATTCTACGCAGAAACTCGACGCGGTCAACTCTCATTTGCTTCAGGTGTCTGCCCTGGATCTTGGTAGACTTCCGAAGTTTCAGCCTCAAGTCTTGAGGCAACTTCGGAAGTCTCGAGTCCTGGCGTTTCGTCGAGCCACGGTTGCGGGACAGGCACAGGCACTCTCGGTACCAGCGGGAAAACCCACAAGAGGAAGCGCAAGGAGAAGGCCCAGGCCAGCACCGCCAGCCCCACAACCAGGTAGTCTGAGGGCGCCCGGAGCCGGTCCACGGCAAACAACTCTCCCATAATCGGGAGCCCCGCCAGCAGAAGGAAAAGCGCCATCAAAATAAGGATCGTAGCCGTGGGCCGCCAGTCACCGCTTTGAGTTGTGGCACCCAGCCGAGGCCGCCACGGCGGCCTGATGAAGACCACCAGCAGCAGGCCGGCTATCACCAGCGTATAGGTTAGGGTGAGCTGGGCGTAGGCCACTTCGCCGGTTCTGCTCAGGAAGAAGATATAAACCGCCAACGCTGCCGCGCTCATTGCGATCGCCGCCGGGGCCACGAAGCGAGCCAGCAGCCGGCCCAGGTTGGTGGTGGGCAGCACACCGGCCGCTGCGAACAGTGAGAGACCGATCGCGGGGAGCGTCACGGTGAGGACGTTGATGAGGCCGCCCTGTTTGGCTTGATAGGGGAATCCAATGGTGAGTAGCGTGACGGCCAGGATGAGCAGGGTCAGGTAAAAGACCTGGGTCAGGGAGAGCTTCAGGATGTCTAAGAGACCGTTGACGATACGCTGCCCTCTATACAGCACCGCCTGCAGCACCTGCGGGGAGTCTTCCAGGAGGAGGATTTCGGCCGTACTGAGCGCGGCCTGGCTGCTGCTTCGCCGGGCGATGGCCAGGTTCGCCTGGCGCATAGCGGGCACATCGTTGACACCATCGCCCACCACGGCCACCGACTGCCCCCCATCGCGCAGGATCTCCACCACCTGCGCCCCCTGCTCGGGGGTGAGGTGGCCGAAGATGGTGTTTTCCTGGGCAGCAAGTGTACGCCCCTCCGGGCTCATTCCTGCCAACTCAAAGCCGGACATAGTGTGCAGTGACGTCTCGTCAGCGATTCCGGCTTGCCTGAGGAGGGTCACAGTGCGATCTGGAGCGCCGGAGGAGAGGATCTTGATGGCAACTCCCGTTTCAGCAAAGGCCTCGATCGTCTCGACCGTCTCCGGACGAACTCGCTCTGTGTAACTTAGGTGACACAAAGGTATCAGGCCCCCGGGCAGTTGGGGGGTTCCGTCCTCGGCGTGGAGCGGGACGAGCTCTGGTTTGTACGCAAACAAGAGCACAGCTTCGTACTCTTCTTGTTCTTCGGGCGCCTCCTCCTCTTCCGGTGTTGCTTCGCCTCGCCGCAGCGTGTGGGAAACGCGGCTGACGAGCCGTCTGAAGAGATTTCGCTTGGGC
>JAUVPY010000145.1 GCA_030598425.1 Anaerolineae bacterium | reverse complement strand
GATCAGGTTGGATGACTGTGCCGTCAGGCGTGAGCACGTCCCAGCCATCGGCGTAATCCTCCCAGCCGGTATCGGGGTGGCGAACCGTCACGTGAAACGTCCATGTGCCGTCGGCGGCCTGTACGGCCCGCACGTGCTCGACGTCCGCGTTGGCAGATGTCTCGGTTGGGGTAGGAGAGATGGGCGCGTCCGTGGGCGTAGCGTCGGGCGTGACGGGAGTCGCGGTAGGTGAAGGAGTCGCGGGCAAGGGCGTTGGCGTGGGCTCATCTTCAATAGCTGTGGGTGCGACGTCGGGCGTGACGGGCGTTTCGGTGGGTGAGAGGGTTGCGGGTAGTGATGTTGCCGTGGGGGCGGGTGCAGTGGCTGGCTGGCAGGCAACGAGTATTAAAAGGCTCGCCAGTGCCAACAACGGAACGTAGCTAGGCATTGCTTCCTCCTGTCCAAATTGATGCAGTCTCTCACTTCAGACAAGGCAGAACAGCCACATCTTACCCAACGCGCGAGACCGGCTGTTCACACAGCACCTGTGGATATAGAGCGATCTGTGTTTAGGAAGAAGTCGATCGCCGCTCCTCCAATGGACGGCGGGCGACCCAGATCTGCTCCGGCGAGTCATCACTGAAGGGGCTGTGGTCAAAATCGCCGTAAAGGGCGTCGATCTCAAAGCCTGTCTCCTCCAGCAACGCCCGGGTCTGCGCCGGTTCCAGCCAACTGAAGGTAAGGCGACGGTACTGTCGCCGCACCATCACCCCAACCCCATCGATTTCGTCGGTCCAGGTGATGATGCGTATCCTTTGAGTCTCAGACTCATAGCGACTTGTTACCCACAGCAGGGTGTCCCGGCCCGTCTCGGGGTTCGTGTACTCGGCGCGCAGGTTGGCCACACCGTAACGAGAACGGGCCGCCTCCAGGTCGAAGACGAAGTGGTCGAAGATGAGACGGCCGCCGGTCGCCAATTGGCCGTAGATGTGGCGCAATCCCCCCCGCTTGTCGTCTATGGTAACCAGGTGCCCGATGGAGTGGAAAGGGATGCTGATCAACTCGGCTGGTTGGGGCAGGTTGAAGTCGCGGAAGTCGGCGTGGATGAGCGTTAGCTGATCGAGCACACCGGCTGCTTGTGCCCTGGCCCGGCAGCGCTGTAACATCTGGCTTGACGCGTCGACACCGGTGACCGGCTTGCCAGCTTTGGCCGCCTCGATAGCAATGCGTCCATCGCCCACCCCCAGCTCAGCCACCAGCCCCGGGGTCTCCCGGTAGGCGTCGACGTAGAAGGGCAGGTTGCGGGCCGTCACCGGAGCCGTGGCGGTCCAGATTTCGTAAACGTCGGCAAACGCGTCGTACTCTGCGGTCAGGCTCATAGGCGTCCCTGCATCTACTCCGTCTGTTCGAGTGTTTTCAACTTTTCCAGCCCCGAATCTACGCGCTTTAGCACCCGCTCGCGGCCCAAGACCTCCAACGTGCCGAACAGGGGAGGCGCGACGGTCCGGCCGCAGACGGCTACCCGGATGGGAGAAAACAATTGTCCCACTTTCACCCCCATCGTTTCAGCCAGTTCGCGTAGCGCCGGCTCCAGTGGGTCGTGAGCGAAGGGGCTGACATCTTCTAAAACGGCACGTGCCTCGTCCAACAAGGCATAGGCACCGGCCGCGTCCATCTTTTTCGGTATGAGTAGTTTCGGATCGTAATCGGGTAGTTCTTCTACGAAGAAGAAGTCCACCAAGCCCGGGGCTTCGTCCAGTCGTTTCATCCGCTCCTGTACCAGGGGAACCAAACGAACCACGGTCTCGCGATCGGCGGCGAGGCCTGCTTCTTCCAGGAAGGGCATCATCCGGTCGGCCAGATCTTCCGCTTCCAGGCCCCGGATGTAGACCCCATTCATGTGGTCCAACTTGTCGTAGTTGAAGGCAGCCGGCGCCGGGTTGATGTGCTTGACGCTGAAGCGCTCAATGATCTCCTCGCGCGTCATCAATTCCGTGTGACCATCGTAGGACCAGCCGACCAGAGCCAGGAAGTTAAACATCGCTTCGGGCAGATAACCGGCTGCCCGGAAGTCTTGCACGAGGACCGGTAGCTCGCGCCCGCCGGCCCCTTTCTTCTTGCGCTTGCTCATCTTGCCTTTGCCACTGGGGTCCAGGACGACAGGCAGGTGGGCGATGGCCGGCATTTGCCAGCCGAGGGCCTGGTATAGTTGCACGTGGCGCGGCGCGGTGGAGATCCATTCCTCTGCCCGCATGATGTGAGTCACGCCCATCAGATGGTCGTCTACCACGTTGGCCAGGTGGTACGTGGGATAGCCGTCGGACTTGAGCAAAACCAGGTCATCCTGGGTGCTGTTTTCGACGCTGATTTCGCCTCGGATCAGATCTTGGAAGGTGGTTTGACCGTCCAGGGGCATTTTCAACCGGACGACGGCTGTCTCGCCATCCCCAACGCGCTGGGCAGCTTGGTGGGGCTCAAGGTCCCGACAAAAGCGATCGTAACCAACGAACTCATCCTTGCGGCGCTGCTGTTCTTCACGCACGCGAGCCAGCCGCTCCGGTGAGCAGAAGCAGTAGTACGCGGCGCCCTTCTCGATCAACTCGTCGGCGTATTTCTGATAGAGATCGAGTCGCTCCGACTGGAAATAGGGACCGTAGCCCCCGCCGACCTCCGGGCCATCGTCCCAATCCATACCCAGCCAGCGCAGGCTTTCCAGGATGTCGGACAGGGCCTCCGGCTCGTAGCGTCTCCGGTCGGTATCTTCAATGCGCAAAATGAAATCGCCCCCGTGGTGGCGGGCAAAGAGCCAGTTGAAAAGGGCGCTGCGCAATCCCCCTACGTGCATAAGGCCGGTGGGGCTAGGAGGGAAGCGGACGCGAAAGGTGTTGGGTTGCGAGTTCGTCTCGGGTAGTTGGGTCATATGTCATCACCTAAAAAATCAGCAAATCGGGCAAATCAGCAAATCTACAAATTGGGCAAAACAGCAGATCGGGCAAATCGAGCAAATCGGCAAATCCTGCAAATCGGCAAATTGGCAAATCTGCAAATTCAGTGAAACAACAAACGCCTATGGTGCGCGCGCACCTGCCCCGTGAGCGGTCCAGTGGGCGACGCGGCGGGGGGGCAAGTGTTAACAAATCAATCAGATGGATCTGCAGGCTCGTCGATTTGCTGATTTGTTGATTTGCTGGTTTGTTGATCCCCTGATTCTTGGAACAGAGCTCTAATTCGGTTCAAGTTAAAGTAGATAAGCGGAATGACGAGCGCCAGGCCGTAGCGCACCGAGGCCAGCAGCCGCGCGTTACGTATCTGTGTCGGATCCTGTAGGTTAGGTGGCACGCCGCCCGGCAGCCAGACGCCGATCAGATTGAAGCCGAAGAAAAGCGTCGACATGGTCAAAAAGAGATAGCGCCCCCAGGGGCGGAGTTCCCACAAGCCGTAGACCGAGGCGCCAAACCCAAAGGGCGCCACAAAGGCCACGGCCAGGCTCAGCCAGCCAAAGAGCGTGTCAGGTGAGCCGAACTGGGCCAGCGGACCGGTGAGGTCCCACAAAATCACCCCGGTGTTGAAGGCCAGGATGATGGCCCAGGTGATGATGACGTAAAGCGACCAGGGGCGACGTGGCGATGACGATGTTTGTCCCTCCACGCTTAGCCTCCGGTGACCAACGCTTGCTGGACGTGTTGGCTGACGGCCGGTGACTGCCAGCGGCGCTGCAGGTGGCTCGAGGCGTGTCGCTTGAAACGGCGCGCGACCTCGGCCGGGAGAACGTTGCCAACCACCTCGATGGCAGACGGATCGGTTATCCCATAACCAGCCTGCGCGCAGTAGTCGAGATAGCCCACCTCGTCCAGGTCAAAGCCCATCAATCGAGCAGTGGTGACATCGGCGGCCAGCCAGTCGGTGCTGGCCAGAGCGATGCGCCAGTCAACCCGTTCGCCCTTCGTCGGGCCGTCCCCCTCCATGGCCTCGAAGCCGTCGATGACGGCCAGATGCGGGTATAGGTAGGGCGCCAGTGTGAAGAGGTTAAGGTTCATCACCGGGAAGCTCTGGTGCATTGCCCTCTTGCTGGACTGGCCGAGATGGGACCAGCAGTACATCTTGACCCGTTCCAGAGGGGCGTTGTAGCGCAGGCGTTGGGGTAGAGCTTCGTACACATGCTTCATGGCGCCGGTCACGCGGGAGCGAGAAAGGCGAATTAGCCCTTCGCTCGATCCCCCCAGGTGGCCATTCCCGGCAGGGGCCCCTTGAGGGGGCGAGAGCCGATTGACCAGCCCACCCATAATCATGTTTTTGAGGCTGAGCGTGACCAGAACGGTATCGTGGGTCTTGGGTGGGCCGACGGAGATGCGGAAGGGGCTTTGGACCACGGTCCGGCTGGCCTTGAGCCGCAGCGGACGCAGTCGCCAGTCAAAAGCGGTCAGCTCCACCGCCTCGTCAGCATTCAGGTTCATCAGGCTCACGTCTGGATACTCGTCCGGCAGGGAACGGTAGCCATAGTTCTCGAAAGCATCCCACGTGCTCCTTAGCGCGGCTCCCTCGCCGATGACAATGGCCGCATCAGTACGGGCGCGCAGCCAGTCGAGGGCAGCCCGTGTGGCGTCCACGTGGGTGGCGCACAACGGGTGGTCGGGGGACACGAAGTTGGGTTTGACCAGAATCTGGTCTACGCTACGCAGATCAACGTCGTCAGCAATGGCGTCCAGCGCGGCGGTCAGGTTCTGATAGCGGTCGTCGCCGCGGAAAAGGGCCAATCGGCTGGTCATAGTCTCTCCATATGCTTGTTTTTGACGCCCCTGTATTCTATCGGTTTTTGAATGGAGTGTCAATCATAGCCTGATGGCAAACTGGATTCTGGCGATTCTTTGGGCTGGCGTGCGGAATGGCGGGGTGACTTTAACACCAGGCAGGGGAGTAGTACGGACAAATGTCGAACCCGCTGCAGCCAGGAATCAAGGCACCTGACTTCATGTTACCCGCCGCCAATCTAGAGGGAGACGTTTCCCTCGAAGGGCACCTGGGTGAAAATATAATTCTGGTCTTCTTCTCATCTAGTATGGAAGAAGGGCTGGTCGAACAACTCGCGAAGTTTCAGGGCAAGGCGGCGTTTCGCGCTCGGATAGAAGCGTTGCTGGACTTGTAAGTTCAAGGGGGGCAGATCGAGTTGTGACCGAGGATTGAGGTGTTGACGCGTGACCGGGCAGCATAGGGATGCTGGCCTACGTGGTGCGGAAAAAGAGCTCAGTATTCCGGATAAAAACTGTTGATGTTGCTGGCGTCCAGGACTACATGGTCGATGTAAACAGCCGGCGGCACTGGCTCCCTTCTGATAAGCCTCTGTGCCAGTTCAATTAATTGTTCTCCATATTTTTCAGGTCGGAACGCGACTGCGGCCACGACACTTGAGCCTGGACGGCGGACTTCTGAGCGGGTTAACCTGGTGCCGGCCCCCTGTGCTATACACACTAAGTCTTGCTCCCGGCCAGCCTTGCGTGCCACAGATATGATCTCAGCCGTGTGGGTGTCGCTGAGACTTACAATGGCCAGCCGGTGCTCATCAGGCAAACTGTCAAGTATGCGTGCCACATGCGCCTCAGTATCGGTGGGGGTATCTTTATCATCCACTGAGATGATGCGTGAAGGCGGGATTTCCGCTATTACTTCTTGCAGGCCGTCAATTTGTCCGGTAATACGCGCGGCCGGCAGCGGCCCCCCCATAGTATGTTCCAAAGCGATAAGTCGATCGATTTTGCCGTCCCAATTGTGTTTAATCCAATTGCCCAGGACGATACCCCCATCGCGTCCCGCCCGGTAATTGTCTACGCCAAAGAAGGTCGCCCCGATCATGGATGAATCTACCGCAATGACCGGAATGCATGCCTGCTTAAATTTATCCGATATCAAACTGCCGGTTTTCTCATCATAGTGATACTCGATGGCAATGTCCACGCCAGAACGAATGAGGTAGTCTGCCACCCCCAGTGCAACCTGGTTATCGTGTTTATTGTCGGCCAAGACAAGATCGATGTGACCCACTTGCTGGGCCGCCTCCTCCAACCCGCGCCGCACTTCCAACGCAAAAGGTCGATTCTCGCCCAGATTGGCGAATCCTAGCTTATTGTGCACAACCTCCTCATCAACAGGCGCGTAAGCTGAGGCTGCGCTCTGGCCACAAACGGTGAGCACGGTCCCCGTCTTTTGTAACTGGTCGATATACTTGGCATCCAGGTTGTCATCGGTTAAAACCTGGGATGTCCGGCCCAACGTGGCAAAGGAACTCAACTCGACGTTGCCGAACTTGTTTGAATCCACCAGGGCGATGACGTGTTCGGCAGACTGAACAACCTTGCTTTTGAGTTGTGCCACCTGGATATCTGGGTCAGTCAATCCCGCCTCAACCGAGAGTCCGGCGGCGGAAACAAAGGCTGTTCTGATGTGTAGGCCCTCTAGCGCCTGTTCGCTCAATTGGCCAGTTATTGCCACGCTCCCAGGACGCACGATGCCTCCCATGAGGATTACGGTAAACGAAGGATTCTTTGCAAGGGCCAGGGCGGTTTCGATGCCATAGGTGATGATGGTCAATTTTTGATGATCTTGGAGAAAAGGGACCATGTGGAAAGCGGTCGTACTCGCGTCCAGAAAGATCGCGTCACCATCCTTGACGATGTCTGCGGCCCAGCGTGCGATACATTGTTTGGCAGATGAGTTGACCCGGGCACGAGCGGCAAATTCAGGGTCGGAAATGTGGTGCCCATCCAATAGGGTCGCTCCCCCACGTATGCGCGTCACCTGCT
>JAUVPY010000209.1 GCA_030598425.1 Anaerolineae bacterium | reverse complement strand
CTCGTTATCTGGCGCAGGCGGAGTTCCTCAACGATGACTGGGTTGATCCATAGCGCGTAAACGACGTAGGCCGCCAGAGCAACAAGAATTACCCCCAGGAGACCTGCTATTACCAAGCGGATGTTTGGACGTTTCGTTATCCTTGAGCTTTGCCTGGGTTGAACATGAGCCAAGGCTGCACGCATCTGTACCTGCTCAAGCAAGTCCTTCACTTCAGCGTCATCAGGATAGATATCCTTCAACAGTTGCAGTGATTGGAACGCCTGTTGCCACCGCCCCGTAGCTATTTGGTCCATTCCCTGCGAGTAAACAGGATGCTCGTGAAGTGGAGGAAGCTCAGTTGAAGCTTCAAAATCGTCGTAAGCCATTGCCTTACTTCCTATAACCCGCCCATCGTCTCCATCAATTGGGGAACCGCGGGCCCCAGGATCACAGCGAACATCGCCGGAAAGACCAAGAAGACCAATGGAAAGAGCATCTTAATGGCAGCCTCGCGGGCAGTCTCCTCCGCCTTTTGTCGACGGGTAATTCGCATCTGTTCAGCCTGGATAGGCAGAACCTTGGCGAGGCTAACGCCAAGTTTGTATGCCATAGAAAGGGACAGAACAAAGCTCATCACTTCTTTGACGCCGGTTCTTTGTCCCATACTTTCTAAGGCTTCCATCATGCCTCGGCCCAACCTGATCTCGGCCAGCGCACGAGTGAACTCGTCTACCAATGGGTTGTCCCAGTTCTCACAGACCGTCTGCATTGCCCCTTGCAGTCCCAATCCGGCGTTGACACAAATTGACATCATATCCAGCGCGTCGGGCATTGACTTGAGAATCTCTCTTTGGCGACTCCTGATCCGCGTCCTTAGCCAAAGGTTGGGCAGCATAGAGCCCAGAATCCCGATCAGAATACCCAGTCCACCAACCATGATCAGGGATGGCGACTTAGAGAGAAAGATCAAGGCAGCGCCAACCGCCCCCAGGAAGACGCCACACAGGATTTTTAGCCCAAGGAAATCCACCACGCTAAATCTTGCCAGCAACCCCGCCGTTTCGAGTTTCCGCTGCAACTCCTCGATGTTCCTTTGAGGAGCCAGGCGCCCCAGCCTTTGCAGTAAGATAGCAAATAGGGGTCTCAAAACCCGCTGATAGAAAGACGCCCGCATTTCAAGCTCACGCAAGGTCAGCGAAGCTCCCGAGCTTGTATCCATAAATTGTTGTAGGTGATCCACCGGTTCGCCACGAGCCACCACGGCGCGCACTCCGGTAACCAGAGCCAGGACACTCAACCCTACGACCAGACTTATTATAACTTGGGCGCCTGCCAGCATACCAGATCTCCTGAGGTACTCACAAGGGTATTACACTTCAATGTCAACGATACGCCGCATGATAAGGAAGCCAACCACTATTCCCAGCCCAGCACCAATGGGAATGCACAATGTCGGGCCGGGTGTAAAGAGTCGCATCTGATAGCTGGGGTTGATGATCATCAGAATCGCAGCCAGGGCGACGGGCAATACCACCAAAACATATCCCGAAATCCTCTGTTGGGCGGTCAGCACTTGAATCTCCCGCTTGATGCGCACGCGCTCGCGAATGGTCTCGGCGGTGGTCTCCAGTATGTCACCTAGATTACCACCTATCTGCCGGTTGATGTTGATCGAGGCGACAACCATAACAAGATCATCGTTTTTCACCCGCTCGACCATATGCCCCAGCGCCAAAGTCAGGGGTTGTCCTAGCTGGATTTCGCGCACCACACGCAAGAACTCATCGCCAGCCGGTGACGGCATTTGACTGGCGACGGTATCCAAGGATTGAGCCAGACCGTGACCGGCCCGCAGCGAACCAGCTACCTGGGCAAGCGCGCCCGCCAACTGATCTGCGAACTCACGGCGGCGTTTGGACCGCCGCCAGGACACGAAGATTCCTGGCACAAAGAAACTGAGGAGGCCAGCGACGAAGGCCGATATGGGTTGTCGAGAAATGGCGAACCCGATCAAACCACCCAGTATCGTGGTACCCAGCACAACCAGCAAATACTCAGTGGCCGTCAATTTGAGGTCTGCCTGCAACAGATTCTCGGTGATCCCCGTCATCAGGCCTCTTGATAGGAGTTGGCGATCTATCTGTTTAAGGGGGTTTCTCATGGGCACGCTGCTATACTTGGCGCCCCCGGTGTCGGTAACGTCCGTATGAACGATCTCCTCCAAACGCTCAGCTATACTTTCCCGATAAAGCACAGCCAGCAGACCGGCAAAGATCGCCATTATGGCCAGTCCCACCAGGGCCGCAACCAGAATACCGAGAGGATTCATCGACCTAATACCTCGACCTAGTTCGCATTACCTTCTCCCGCTGGAAGACGAAACGAGTTAGCTACGGTGTGCCGCAAGGAAGAACGCTTATCTGGATCTTCTGGTTGACCAGATCTCCCTTCAACGAATGGCTCGCCGCCAACCGATTGTGGCCGAGAAGTCTCTCGGCTGGTCTGGGCTAGCTCTTTGGCCAGAGCTATGACATCCTGGGCGACAGGAGACTTGCGATGAGAGACCACCAGGGGTATCCCACGATTGATAGAAGTTGAGACTGCAGCGATGTCTTCGGCGATAGTTGCCTTCACAGGATAGCGGATGGAAGCCTCGATGTCGGCGATGGGTAATACCTTCTTGCCCTGGTAGGAACTCATGACCAGTTGCCACTTTCCGGTTTGATCCGCGGCAGCATCGGCCAGTTCCAAAAAATTTCGCGTCGCGCGAAGCGCAGGGAGCTCAGGCGTGGTCACCACCAGTACCGTGTCGGCGCTGTCGAGGATTTCAACCGTCCAGCGATCCAAGCCGTCACTAGTATTGAAAACGATGTAGCCTCCCCAAATGGAACCCAACCCTTCGATTAAGTCGCTCATCTGTCCAGGCTCAACCGGTACGTCAAACTGCAACTGAGGCTCACCCCGAAGCACCGAGACGCCAGAGGTATGCTTGGCCACCACTCGCTCCAACAGCTCTTCGTCTATTTTTGCTCCGAAGTCTAATAGATTATAGATCGAGTGTTTACTCAAGGTACTAAGGAAGATGTCCACGTCAGCGGTGCGCAGATCCGCATCTACCAAAAGGACAGGTGAGCCTGTTTGTTCCTTTAAGGCGATGGCCAGGTTGACGGCGAGTGTGGTAGCACCGGTTCCCCCCTTAGGGCTAAAAACTGCTGTGGAATATGCTTTGCTGGGAGGTGTGGATGTCGCGTCAGGCACTGCCGTTGCTTCGGCAAGGGTTGCCTTTCGTTGAAGCGAGAGTTGGTGCACCTGCTGGATACTCTTGTGAAGCTCTGTGACGTCGAACGGGTTCACCAAGAAACCCTGAGCACCGGCGAGCATAGCCCGCTGGACAAACTCCATCTCCGAATTGGCAGCGATTACGATCACCACGGTCTCTACGGAGCGTATGGTCAGAGCTTGAATCCACTCGGTTTCGAGCGCACCGTGGGCCGAACTATCGGCCAGAATGATGTCCACCTGCGTTTCCTGTATAATCTGCACAGCTTGATCGACCGAACCAACAATGCCGATCAGTCCATAGTTCCACTCTTCCAAAGAGGTTCGCATCCTTTCGGTGTTCGAGTTTGGGCTGGCGATCACCAAGATGTTAAGTGGTGTTTCATTTGCTCTTTCCACACTATCCTCCATTTGTCGCGATTAATCCCAGGTCTACCGAGTAAGAATGCCTAGCGAGCCCGAGCCAGGAACGCGAGATACACATCCAGATTAGGGTAAGGGCCTCGGAGCCGTGAAACGGTAGCGTTCGGAGATGGTGTTGATATGGACAGAGTCCACATCGAAGAAACGTTCATTGTCTCCGGCTCGCAAAACCAGATCAAGTGGGCTTTCGGTGTCGATGGCGTATTTGAGAACGACCGCGTCCTGTGGTTCCATTGCCAAGATAAGCGTTTTGGGTACAAGGGGTGATTCTGACGCAACCTCGTCTGTCCCCTGTTCATCAGTCTCTTCGACAGGCAGTGGCTGATAGATGACCTGGAGGATCTCGATGTCTTGAATCGCATAAATCGAAACCTTACCTCCTGCCCCTTCCTGCTGGCCGACCACATCTGTGCTGAAGAGCAAGTCAACGTGATCACCTGGCAACAGAATCCCCTCTTGGGAAAGTCTGTCGGTCACAGGAAATGCAAGAGCCACTAAATCTTCACCCAGTGCCTCGTTAAAATTGACTGTTTCGGTGACGATGTCAGAGGGTTCAATACCAGTCGGAGAGAAACTCTCGATCAGGTATTGCGTCAGCAGGACTTGGCCTGGCTGTATGGGGCGGGTGGCGATATGGCCGACGGCATCGTCTGTTTTGAAGATAGCGCCGCTTGGCACCTCTTCGACAAGACGCTCCTCGGTACTGATATCAGCCAGTCGAACCACTGCTCGCTCGTTGATCAGTTGTTTGACGACAACTACCGTCTGAGATGGTTCTTCCTCAACCGCACTGGCACGTTCGGCGACTGCCTGTTGAAAGGCGAAATAACTGATCCCGGCCGCCAGGAGCGCCAGCACCAAGCCGGCCAAAAGCCAAAGAATACCACGTCGTCGTTTCATTTTTTTACCCCCTCCATCTCAGGTCGGAAATGAGAATGCTACGCTTCTAAGACTTTGCTTGAGCACGAGATTTCTCTAGTGATCCCAGGGGATCAGCCGCGCGCGCAACCCGTAAAACAGTTCACTGGGATGACGCCACAATTTCGAGACGATGCGTCCACGGACTGCGTTGGCCGGTTGCCCAGGGGTCACTGGATTCTGGCTGTTGTAGAAGCCGGTTATCTCCAGCGCGGCATAGCCCAGGATTTCGACATACTCCTTGACCGTCGCGCCTGCCTCTTCGACGATAACGTACAGGGTGCAGGTCTGGCTCATGCCATTCGCCGAGGCGGTAAGCAGTATCTCGTGGGGTTCTGCGCTGGTAGCAGCATCGTCGTTGATCTTTAGGCCAATTTGTTGAGAGGCTCCCGGATGCTTGTTCCATTTTGCTGTCCTGGTCCACGGCGGCGTATTAACCCACTCGAAGCCAGTTGGCTGGAGACCAGACGTCACAGTCACATCTTGATCACTGGCAACTTCCCAAACGTCCAGGTCAATCTGGTACTTGGCTTGCTGGCCCTTGATTACACTGAGGAACGGATAGTTCTGATCGGAGTTCGTCGGAGTGCAGGTAACCGCAGGCAAGTCACGCTGAACGCCACCAACCTCATCGCCGATGCTGGCAATGCCAGCCCAGTAGCGGCGGATGTGTGTGCCGCCCTCCTTGTCATCAATAGCCGAAACGTAAAACATTCGGGTGCCGGTGACGACCTGGGTCGTCGTGACGACGGTGGTAATCTCGGGGGTGACCACCAGGGTGAGCGTTACTTGATCCGGGAAAGGGGCAAATCCTAACTTGGGTGAGATATCCGAGATACTCCAGCCGGCAAAGCCTTCCAAACCATCAACGTCCATGGTTATGCCCCCGACTGCTGACTGGAACCCATTTTCGGCTTCAAGAGTGAGCGTATAGGTTAAGACGTCGCTAGCCACCGTCGTGGTGGTTGGATACGTCACGTAATAGTTGGGGTCATCCCCCGTCATCGCCAGGTTGGGGGAACTGAACACATGCCCATTGTAGACAATGACGGCCACCACATCGCCGAT
>JAUVPY010000257.1 GCA_030598425.1 Anaerolineae bacterium | reverse complement strand
GAGCCATCCAATCATCCAACCATCCATCCATCCAATCTTCCAACCTTCCAGTCTTCCAAGATCATACCTCATCTGCAACGACCTCTTCCAAAACCGCCTCAATCACCTCATCCGTCGTCACTCCCTCCGCCTGGGCCTCGAAATTCAGGATGAGGCGGTGGCGCAGGGCGGGGAGCGCCGCCATGCGGATGTCATCGAAAGCGACATTATACCGGTCATCTAGCAGGGCGATAATCTTGCCCGCCAGGATCATGGCCTGCATACCACGCGGGCTGGCGCCATAACGCACGTAGCGGTGTACCGCCTCAGGCGCGTCGGCCTCATCGGGATGGGTCGACTTGAGCAAGCGAGCGGCGTAGGCGGTGACGTGGTCGGCAATGGGCACGCCTCGCGCCAGGGATTGCATAGCCAGAATGGTTGAACCGTCGGCGACCGGCTCCGCTTGTGGGACGGCCGCGCCGGTGGTGCGGTTGGCGATCTCAACCAGTTCATCTGTGCTGGGGAAGGGCACGTCGATTTTGAAAAAGAATCGATCCAACTGTGCCTCCGGCAATGGGTAGGTGCCTTCCATCTCCAATGGGTTTTGGGTGGCCAGCACAAAAAACGGCTCCGGCAGGGGGTGGGTGGTCTTGGCCACGGTGACGCTGCGCTCCTGCATGGCCTCCAGCATAGCCGATTGCGTCTTGGGCGTGGCGCGGTTGATCTCGTCGGCCAGCACCAAGTTAGCGAAGATCGGCCCTGCTTCGAACTGGAACTGTCGCCGACCTGCTTCGTCCTCGACGATGAGGTTGGTGCCTACAATGTCAGCCGGCATCAGGTCTGGGGTGAATTGGATGCGGGAGAATACGCAGTCTATAGCCTGGGCCATGGTGCGGACCAGCATGGTCTTGCCCAGGCCAGGCACACCCTCCAGCAACGCGTTTCCCCCGGCCAGCAGCGTAACAAGGGTATACCGCACCAGCTCGCGCTGACCGACAATGACCTGGCCTACCTGCCTCTCGATAGCGGCGGCGTTATCACGGAATTCTTGGGCGGTGATCGAAGCTTCGCTCATAGCAGGTTTGTCTCCTGTAGATACTGGGAGGTTGGAAGATTGGAAGGCTGGAAGGCTGGAAGGTTGGTGCATAACGACGCCCAATCTTCCAGCCTTCCAACCTTCCACGTTTACGGCTCCAGCCGCGAGAAGTACTCCCGCACGTAATCTTCCAAGCCCGATGGAATGTAACTACGCTCTATGGCCTGATTGGCGGCGTCCAGGTACTCGTAGTAAACCTCATAGTAGGGTATCAGCGCCTGGTCAGGGATGCCGGGCAAAGGATCCGTTTGCTCGCGGACCTCGGTTTCTCCTTGACCCGTCTCCTGGCCCGAGATGAAGAGTTCGTCGCCACTTCTCTGGCCGCGCTCCCACGGCACGTAGACCTGTTGATCCAATTCCCCTAGGGCACC
This sequence comes from Anaerolineae bacterium, assembly GCA_030598425.1. Lineage (GTDB taxonomy): Bacteria > Chloroflexota > Anaerolineae > 4572-78 > NAK82 > JAUVPY01. The sequence goes on along the minus strand of JAUVPY010000257.1, from coordinate 3,572 downwards.
CGGTTGGTCTGCTCCCTGGGGCCGGTCGGCCTGGCCCGTACTGCTGCCTGGGGGCAAGGTGTCGGCCTGGGTGCCCCCGCCGCCTCCGGGTTGGCCTCCCCCAGGTCCAGGACCCTGACCCTGACTCTGCCCTTGACCTTGGCTCTGTGCTTGACCTTGACCCTGCGCCAGCGCTTGATCCTGGCCCGCCTGGGCGATCGCCTGGCGCCCATCTTGCAGTTCAGCCAGCGCCTGTCGCAGCGCGGCCTGGTTGGCCAACTCACCCTCGGCGCGGGCCAGGGCCTCAGCAGTCGTCTGAGCTGCCCGAGCGGCGGCTTCGGTGTCGCCAGATTGGATCCCCTGGGCCAACCCGGCCAGTGCCTGCGCCAGGCTTTCATCACCCGCTTGTGCGGTGCGGGCAGCCGCCTGCGCCAGTGACCTGGCCAGCGTCTCACGTTCGGCGACGTCCATTTCGGCCAGTTGCTCCGCCAGCTCTTCCAGCGCCTCGGCGACGTCTGAGAGATCTGCCTTCTCACCAGTCTCGTCCTCAGCCAGGGCCTGGACCTGCGCGGCCAGGCCCTCCAGGGCAGCCTGACGGGCGTCGCTATTAGGATCTAGTTTCTGGCGCAGGGCTTCTTCCGCTTTGGAGAGATCAGCCAGTGCCTCCTCGCGATCACCCGGATTGCCGCGTAGTCGTTCTGCCAACTCGGCCAGTTGGCGCAGCAACTCCTCGCGCGCCTCAGGCGTTAACTCTTGGGCGTTCTCGATCTCCGCACGCAACCCCTCTATCTGTTCAGCTTGCTCCTCGAGGGCTTGAGCCACGGCCGCCCGTTCAGCCACTACGGCGTCCATCGAGTTGGGAAGCACGGCCAGGAGAACTACCGCCGCAGCCAACGCTGCCGCCAGCAGCAACGGCCCTCGCAGCCAGCGCATAGGAAAGGCGCGACGTGGGTCTATGGTCCCCGCGGTGGCAAGCGCGTCTTGTCGCTGAAGCGCCACGAGGGAAGGTTGGAAGATTGGAAGGCTGGAAGACTGGAAAATTGGTTGATTTGAACGTGTCTCCTGGCTTTCCAATCTTCCAACCATCCAGCCATCCAGCCATCCAATCTTCCAATCTTCCAGTCTTCCAGTCTTCCAGCCTTCCAACAAAAACGCTGTTGCTAATCGCTCCTTCAGGCCCAGCTCGGCATCAACGCGACGGGCGACCCGCATAGGGGGGAGAGGATTAATGAGCGCGATACCCAGCACGATCACGGCCCAGGCCATCAGTGGGGCCAGCGTCCAGAGCCAAAGACGCTCCAGCGGCTGGACCCGCCCGGCGATTTGGATCAGCACCCCAGCCAGGCAAGCGATCCACAAAGTACGAGTTGCTAATAGCCATCCGTCGCGCAGACGCAGGCGGCCGCCGAAGTGCGCCTGATATGGCCGTAGTTCGCTCCCTAACTCATCCATTGGACGCCTGTATCTCCTGTTACTTGCCATTCACCATCCAGTTGCTCCAGGATGTATGTCTTACCAGTGGCCCCCAGCATGGAAAAGAAGAGCTGGACCGAAACCAGGGCTTTGCCCTCCCCTTGGAAATGAACATTCCCCAGGGTGATGATGGCCCCGCCACCTTGCACGGTGTCGGTCTGATCCTCACGGGGAACCTCGTCGGCATTGTTTACCCACATAAACTCGGCGGGCAGGTCATCGAGTCCGTTGACGATCTCCATCTGTGTCGGATCGGGCACAATTTGAGGCTCAGCCTGGGGGGTGTCGGGGTCGCCCACGCTGTCGTCGGTGGTTCGAACCAGGTAGACGACCGGGAAGTTGGGCGGTTCGGAGCCAAAGGTGTGGTCCACTGTGGAAAGCTGCCGCACCACCGCCGCGTAAATGGCGGCTTGATGGTCCTCGGAGAGGGTTGACGAAGGCGTTGGAGGTGGCGAGATGGCTTGCGGTGGATCGATGGGAGCCGGTGTCGGGGTCTGGGTTGGTTCGACCTGGGCCGCCACGACCACTTCCCGCTCAACCATGACTCGTTGTGGAGCCACGGCAGGCGTCGGTGTAGGCAAGGCGCCTACCGTGACATAGCGATCGGCAGTGAACGCGAATGCAAGCGCCACTACGCCCCCCAAGGCCAGAAGCAAGACCACCGCGGCGGCTGCCTCTTTCCGGCTCACGCGCCATCGGCGGGTTGGCTGGATCAGCCGAGTTGCCAGCAGATAAAGCGCTAAGCTTATCGCACTGTAGAGGGGCAGCGTATAATGATAAAGGGGTCTGGGAGTTCCAGCCCCTCCACCGGACCCGGTTAATACGCTCAGGTTGCCGCCCAGGGCCATTCCCAGCCCCCAGAAGATGCCGGAAGCCGAATCAACGGTCGCTGCTGGAGTCAGGGCCGAGAAAAGCGCGCTCATTGGGTTGGGCACCAGGATCCAGCGCGGAGGCTCTCCCCCCTGAAGCACGCCAACGAGGATATAGAAAAACAGTGGCCCGATCAGCAGGGCGAGGACGACCAGATAGCTGAGCACCGTAGCCCGGGCGGTGCGTCCCAACCAAGTTGACATAAATATACCAATCACGCCGAATGTTACTGCCACAGACATGAGAATCACCCATGTCTTGACCATATCGCGAGGCGTGACGCCACCGAAGATAAAAACCAGGCTGGCCATGGGAATGGCAGCAAAAATGAGAAGGAAAACGTAGCTCAAACCCGAGACGAGCTTGCCCCACAGGATGCTAGCCGGGCGCAGAGGTGTGGCCAGCAGCATTTCGTAGGTCAGCTTTTCCCGCTCGCCACTGATGGCCCCAGCCGTTACCGCTGGCGCGACGAAACAGACCATCATCAGTTCCAGGAAGGCCAGGCCGGTAAATAGCGTCTGGCCGATCTGTGGGCTGAGCGGGGAGGGTGAGTAGCTAGCTGTGGCCAGCACGATACGGTATAGGGCGTAGCTGACAGCCCCCAATAGTAGCAGCATACCGGTCAACATCGCAAACGCGCGTGCCCCTCGCATCCGGGAACGGAGTTCCTTGACGATGATAGGATTGATCCCTAACCGTGGTTTGGGCCACATCTAGGCCACCTCCCCCTTGGTCAGGCGCAAAAAGACCTCTTCCAGGTCGCCGGAAATCTCGCTGAAGGAGGCGATTCTGATGCCGTGTGCCACCAGGGTTGCCAGTAAGCCCGCCGCCGCCTCGTCATCCCCTGAGAATTCGACTTCGAGATAGCCGTTGACCTCAAAGACCTGGCCGACGCCGGGCTGATCGCGCAGGGCCGCTTCCGCCTGGCTTTGGTCGGAGATTACCTTAAGGCGCAGGGTACGTTCTTGTTTTACCTGGCGCGTGATATCGTCCAGCCGGCCGCTGGCCACCAGTCGCCCTTTCTCGATAATGCCCACAGAGTCGCACAGCTCGGCCAGTTCCATAAGGATGTGTGAGCTAACGACGATGGTCTTGCCCATCGCGCCCAGTTCGCGCAGTAGCTCGCGCATCTCTATGCGGGCGCGTGGGTCCAGGCCAGAGGCCGGTTCGTCCAGTAACAACACCTGCGGATCGTGTACCAGCGCGTGGGCCAGACAGAGCCGCTGCCGCATGCCGCGTGACAGAGTCTG
>JAUVPY010000152.1 GCA_030598425.1 Anaerolineae bacterium | reverse complement strand
CGTGGCGGGTGACTTGCACGACATCGGCAAGAACCTGGTCGGCATGATGCTGGAGGGGTCCGGTTTCGACGTGATCGACCTGGGCACGGATGTGTCTCCCCAGGCCTTTGTGGACGCGGTTCGGGAGCACGAGCCGCAGGTGATCGGGATGTCGGCCTTGCTGACCACGACGATGCCGTCGATGGGCGCCACCATTGAGGCCTTGAAGGAAGCGGGATTGCGCGAAGGGACCAAGGTGATGATTGGCGGAGCTCCCATCACCCAGGATTTCGCCGACAAGATCGGGGCTGACGGGTTTGCCCCGGACGCCAGCAGCGCCTCTCGCAAGACCAAGGAACTGGTAGAGGCTGCCTAACCCTCCACCTCTATCAGGTATCTACTCATCTCCAACCACGTATAGGGCAGGCTCCTATGAGTTCCTCAATAATGTCCTATGAGCCATTGGAACTCTGGGGACTCATAGGTGCCTTCCTCTTCGCAGTGCCTCATGTTCATCCGTGATTTTTCGAACGGCTGGTGACATTCGGCCTATTTGTTTGTGGCAAACAACACTTGTCCTATGAGTGGCAACCACCTACATTAGCAGTGCGTGCGCGGTCACTTCGCCATACGCCTTGTGATAGACGAAAGTCCGCTGCCATGTCGTTCAGCACGACCAACAAGGACGGACAACGTGCCCTGGTGCAGGTTCTCTAACCATTCTCTAATTACCTTCCTAGCAGCTTCTAACTAATGAGTGGTACATTTAGGGTGTGACTTATCCGCCTTCTGTGCTCGACCAGCGGCACCCAAATGGGCAATTGCGTTCAGCGTCCAAGTAGAGTAACAATAGCGCGAGAGTTCTTCATAGCACACTCCCCAGGAGGAGATAGCCGTGAAACTTTGGCGTAAACCTCTCGACCAGGACCGCGTCGTGGTACCACACGGCGAAATCCACCTCATCCTCGAACGCTGCAAGGGCTGCCAATTGTGCGTCACCTACTGTCCCCGTAGCGTCTTGGAGATGTCCAACCTCTTCAACGCCAAAGGTTATCACCCTCCCCAGGTTGGCTTTCCGGGACGCTGCGTCGCGTGTGGGTTGTGCGCGATGCTCTGCCCCGAATTTGCCATCTACGTCGTGGAGGTCTAGTGTGAATGATAATGGCATCCTCCAGGGCGATTTCTTCATAGACGGCGACACAGCCTGTGCGGAAGCCGCTATCTGTGCTGGGTGCCGCTTCTTTGGTGGCTATCCAATCACGCCAGCGACTGAGATCGCTGAGCGTATGGCCCGCCGCTTGCCTCAAGTCGGTGGTACTTATATCCAAATGGAAGATGAGATCGCCTCCATCGCCGCCGTTCTAGGCGCCTCCTGGGCCGGTCAACGGGCCATGACCGCCACCTCTGGCCCCGGCTTCAGCCTGATGATGGAGAATCTGGGCCTGGGCATCATCACCGAGACACCGTGTGTCTTGGTCAATGTGCAGCGCGCTGGCCCTTCGACGGGCATGCCAACCCTGGCCGGGCAGGGCGATATGATGCAGGCCCGTTGGGGGTCGCACGGCCCCTATGAAATCATTGCGTTAGCCCCCAGCTCGCCCCAGGAGCTGTTCGATCTGACCATCCGCGCCTTTAATCTGGCCGAGAGGTACCGCACCCCGGTATTGGTGATGACCGACGAGGCAGTGGGGCACATGACCGAGCGGGTCGTCATCCCGCCATCGGAAGAGATCAAGCACTATCCTCGCCGCAAACCGCAAGTTCCTCCCAGCGATGGCTACCTGCCCTACAATCCGGACCCAGACGGCGTGCCTCCTATGGCCTGCGCGGGTGAGGGTTATCGGATCCACGTGACCGGCCTGACGCACAACGAAAAGGGCTACCCAGCCACCGTTAGCGTGGAGACCCAGCGGAAACTGGTGGAGCGACTTATCCGCAAGATACGTGACAATCGAGACGACATTGTCGAATTGCACGAGGATCAAGTCCAAGGGGCGGACGTGGTTGTGGTGGCCTATGGCATTTCGGCTCGGACGGCAGCGCGGCCGGTACGTGTCGCTCGGGAGATGGGGCTGAAAGTCGGTCTGCTCAAATTGGTGACGGTGTGGCCCTTTGCCGAGAACCGTATCCAAGAGCTGGCATCCCAGGTAAAGGCCTTTGTCGTGCCGGAGATCAACATGGGGCAGATTGCACTGGAGGTCGAACGCTGCGCCGGGGGGAAAGCACAGACAATCTTGGTCCCCCACGCTGGCGGCGGGCTGCACGATCCAGACGACGTCTTGGAGGCTATTATGCGAGTTTCGAGGTGGAACCGAGAACCCGAAACTCAGAACTCGAAACCAGAAACTTAAAACTAGAAACTCAAAACCCAATGGAGGGTTTATGGCCGAAGAACTGACCAATTTGCTGATATCCGAGCACCATCCTATGGACAGCCTCTTGCGCCAGGATCGCTTGCCCCACATCTGGTGCTCCGGGTGTGGTCTGGGAACGGTGTTGACCTGTTTTGTGAGCGCGCTTCAGAAACTGGAGCTGGATCTGAACAAGGTGGTCATAGTATCCGGCATCGGCTGTACAGGGCGCGCTGCCGGCTATCTTAATCTGGATGGCTTTCACACCACCCACGGCCGCGCCATCCCCTTCGCCACTGGTCTTAAACTGGGCAACCCGGAACTCAAAGTTGTGGTTATCTCTGGCGACGGGGACCTGATGGCCATTGGCGGCAACCACTTTATCCACGCCGCCCGGCGCAATATGGACTTGACGGTGTTATGCGTCAACAATTTTAACTACGGCATGACCAGTGGTCAGGTAGGTCCCACCACCCCGACTGACGCCCGCACCAGCACCTCGCCCTACGGCAACGCCGAGCATCCATTCAACGTGCCCTATCTGGCCGCTGCGACTGGTGCGACCTACGTCGCGCGGTGGACCGCCCTGCACGTCCGCCGCCTGGAACGCTCACTTATAGAGGCGATGAACAAGCGCGGCTTCAGCCTGGTCGAGGTGATCTCCCCCTGCCCCACCTACTACGGTCGCTGGAACAAGATGGGCGACGCTCTGGAGCAGATGAAACAGTACCACGACCACAGCATTATCCGTCACCGGACTGATCCGGCGGAGGCCGACATCAGCCTGGGAGGCGAGATCATCGTCGGTCGCTTCGTAGACGAGGACAAGCCGACCTTTTGTGATTTACAGCGGGAGGCCGTCCAATGAACCGCCACGAAATACGCTTTTCTGGATTCGGGGGACAGGGCATCATCACCTCAGGCTATATTCTAGGCAAAGCAGCCGCGCTATACGATGGACGCCACGTCACGCTCATCAAGAGTTACGGCCCCGAGTCGCGGGGCGGGGCCAGCAGCGCTCAGGTCATCATCTCTGACGAGGAAATCAACTATCCGCGCGTCACCAAGCCAGAGTTGCTGGTAGCCATGTCGCAAGAAGCTTACGCCAAATACGTCGATGAGTTGGCTGACGGAGGGCTGTTGCTCATCGATAAAGATCTGGTAGAACTCAATCATCCGCGCGACGATATTCGGGTGTGCGCCATCCCCGCCACACGCATCGCCGAGAGCGAGCTGGGGCGCAAGATCGTGGCCAATATCGTGATGTTGGGCTTTCTCGCTGCCAACTCCGAGGTCGTCCCCGTCGAGGGGATACGTGAAGCAGTGCTGAGTTCAATCCCCAAAGGCACCGAGGAGCTTAACACCCGAGCGTTGGAGAGGGGCTACGCATACGAGATTCAATACCTGCAAGAGGCCGCCAATGCGTGATCCGTTATGCGTGATCCGTGATCCGCAATCGTCACGCATCACGTTTTACGAAGTACGCAGTATTTTCTTTCGGAGTAACTCGGAACAATGACCTATTCTATCATTGATGATGCGCGAGTGATCTTGGCCGGGCATACAAACGGGGAATCCTCCCTGTTAGCTATGTTGGAAGAGGTCCAAGGTCGTCACCGCTACTTGCCCCGCGATGTGCTCATTCTGATCAGCGAGCGATTGGACATCCCGTTGAGCCAGGTCTACAGCGTCGCCACGTTTTACAACGCCTTCAGCCTCGAACCGAAAGGTTGCCACAGGTTTCAAGTCTGCACTGGGACGGCCTGTCATGTGCGCGGGGCGATGCAAGTTCTGGATCGCCTGGAGACTCAGCTCGGCATCCAGGCCGGACAGACCAGCGCTGATCTGGAATATACTCTGGAGACGGTCAACTGTCTGGGGGCCTGTGCGCTGGGACCGGTCGTTGTGGCCAATGGAAGTTACTCCAGACATATGACGGCCAGCCAGGTAGATCGACTGCTTAGACGGATAAAACGTGACGCGTAATGCGGAAAACGTGAGGCACAATGCGTGAGGCGTGAGGCACGATAGCTACGGTTCACGCATTACGCATCACGTTCTGCCGGGATATGATGTTATGCATCGACTGAAAACTCCCCAGGATCTAGAAGCGTGGCGTAAGGTTATCAAGCAAGACATTGATCCTGACCGCCCTCGCTTGCGGGTGTGCGGAGGAACCGGCTGCCGCAGCCTGGGAGGCCCACAATTGGTGGACGCCCTTCAGCGCGCGCTCGATGGAGCCGGGCAAAGTGGGCAGGTCGAGGTAGTTGTCACCGGCTGCCAGGGATTCTGCGAGCAGGGCCCGTTGGTGACGGTCGCTCCGGAGGAGATCGCATACCAGCGCGTGTCGCCCGAAAACGCCGAGGCCATCATCTCCGAGACGATTGAGGCGGGCCGGGTTGTTGAAGAGTTGCTCTACGCTGACCCCGACAACGGCCATCGCAGTCTCCGCGAGTCGGAAATACCCTTTTATAGCCATCAGACCCGGCGCGTGATGGTGCTGAATGGGAAGATTGACCCACGCCGCGTCGAGGACTACCTCGCCAGCGGCGGCTACCAGGCACTGAGCAAAGCACTGGTCCAGTTGGAACCCGAGGGGATCATCGAAGAGGTGATTCGCTCCGGATTGCGGGGTCGAGGTGGGGCCGGTTTTCCTACAGGCGTGAAATGGAAGCTGTGTCGTCGAGAGCCAGGTGATATCAAGTACGTTATCTGCAACGCCGACGAAGGTGATCCAGGTGCTTTTATGGACCGCAGCCTTCTGGAGGCTAACCCTCACAGCGTCATTGAGGGCATGATCGTCGGTGCCCGGGCGATTGGCGCCAAGGAAGGCTTCATCTACGTTCGCAGCGAATACCCACTGGCGGTGGAAACTTTAGGCATTGCGTTGGCTCAGGCCCGCGAGTGTGGCCTGCTGGGCCGAGACATTCTGGGATCGGGCTTCGATTTTGACATCCAACTGCGCCTCGGAGCCGGCGCCTTTGTCTGCGGCGAAGAGACAGCACTGATGGCCTCGATTGAGGGACGACCTGGCGAGCCGCGCCCCCGCCCCCCTTATCCAGCCCAGAGTGGTCTGTGGGGCCAGCCGACCAACATCAACAACGTCAAGAGCTGGGCCAGCGTTCCCTTGATCATCGCCAACGGAGCCGAGTGGTTCGCCGAGGTCGGAACTGAGAGTAGCAAAGGCACAGCCATCTTTTCTATGGTGGGCAAGATCAACAACACCGGCCTGGTCGAGGTGCCGATGGGGATCAGCCTGCGCGAGTTGGTTTTTGACGTGGGCGGAGGCATACCCGGTGGCAAAGCCTTCAAGGCGGTCCAGATTGGTGGTCCGTCAGGGGGCTGCATCCCCGCCAAGCACCTGGACACGCCCATCGACTATGACTCGCTGACCAATCTGGGAGCCATCATGGGCTCCGGCGGTCTGGTGATCACCGACGAAACAACCTGCATGGTAGACCTGGCGCGCTATTTTATGAACTTCGTCCAACAAGAGTCGTGTGGCCAATGTCTGCCTTGCCGTTGGGGGACCCAGGTGATGTTGGATACCTTGACCCGCATCTGCGATGGTCAGGGCCAGCCGGGAGATATCGAGACGCTGGAGCGACTGGCCAAGACGGTCAAGGTGGCCTCGCTGTGTGGATTGGGCCAAACGGCCCCCAATCCAGTCCTCTCGACGCTGCGCCACTTTCGAGCCGAGTACGAGGCGCACGTCTACGAGGGGCGCTGTCCGGCGGGCGTCTGCCGGGGGCTGATCACCTATGAGATCGACCCTGAAGTCTGCACCGGTTGCATGGTTTGTGCCCGCAACTGTTCTGTCGGGGCCATCACAGGGGAAAAGAAGCAGCCACATATGATCGATCCGGAACTTTGTACGCGCTGCGGGCTGTGTATGCAGGTGTGCAAGTTCAATGGCGTGACGGTGCATTGAAGGAAGCAGGAAGTAAGGAGTAGGAAGTATGAAGTAGGAAGTATGGAGAAGTTTTCGCACTTCCGTCAGCTAGAAGCGTGGCAAGAAGCGCACAAGCTGGTGCTGATGGTGTACCAGGCAGCCAAGATGTTTCCGAATGAGGAACGGTTTGGCTTAGTAGCGCAGATGCCGGGAGCGGCGATTTAAATACCAGCCAACATCGCTGAAGGTTTCAAGCGACGTGGCATCCAAGACACAATCCGACTCTACAACGTTTCAGAAGGCTCATTGGAAGAACTCAAATACTCTCTCATATTGTCACTGGATTTGGGCTCCATAGTCTCTTGCGACAAATCAATGGCTCAATCAGAAACCGTCGGGCGTCTGCTCAACGGCCTGATTGTAAGCGCAAAGCGCCGCCGATGAGCCCTACTCCCTATCCCTACTTCCTACTCCCTCATTTTCGG
>JAUVPY010000180.1 GCA_030598425.1 Anaerolineae bacterium | reverse complement strand
ATCCACAAACCCTTCGAGCGAGAGGATTGGATCTATAATCCCGGCTCCCCGGAAACCTGTAGCACGGACGAAACCGCCTGGTCGGATCGAGGCTACTATCTGGTGGAGGTGGACACAGGGCAACCATTGAAACACGAGGCGCGCCTGGTCCGCAACCCACGCCGTCCTTTCGTCCGCCTGTTACTGAGCGTGGACACGTATGAGAGCCCCGAGGCTCTCTACGCTGCCGCCGAGGAATATGTCAAAGGGGAAGCCACACAGCGATCTGGTCGCCTCCAGCCGGTGGTTGAATTGGCGCTTGAGGGAGTGCTTCCCTTTGATCGCCACGAGCTGGACGCGAAGCGCTTGGACATCATCGTCAAAGAGGCTTTTGATCCGCTGGTAGTTCGGATCAACAATCGTACCGTGCCCACCGAATACGAAGTCAGCGGTGATGAGTCCAAATCCCGCGCCGAACTGGAACGTGAGGTCATAAGGGACTTGGTGGAACGCGACGCCCGCTACCGCCCGGAGGCGGCTGACTGGGCCGAGGTTATCCTCAATGTGAAACAGATGACGCTGGAAGGCACCTCACCGGAGGGGATTTTGGACTATCTGGAGTCAAACCGCCGGCCGATCGACACCGAGATGAAATCGACTTAAAAAACCACGGAGGATTCAGTGCAGACCTACGAGATCGCAGTCTATCCTGGGGATGGCATCGGACCTGAGGTCACTGATGAGGCGGTTCGCGTGCTGGAGACGGTCCGGGCGCAATTGGGTGGCTTCGCCCTAAACATAACCCACTTACCGTGGGGCGCGGACTACTACGCTGAGAACGGTCGCGTCGCCCCCCCGGATTTTCTTGATATCTTACGCCCCTTCGACGCCATTTTTCTGGGAGCATTAGGCGCCCCCGATCGTATCCCAGATCACATCACCCTCGAGCCGTTGGTTCGAACACGCCAGAGTTTTGATCAATACGCTTGCGTCCGACCCGCCCGTCTCTTCCCGGGTGTGCGCTCTCCGCTGGCGGTTGAGGGCTCTTCAGAGGTCGACCTGGTCGTGGTCAGGGAGAATTCGGAGGGGGAATACGTGTATTGCGGGGGCAGGTTTAAGGTGGGTGAGCCCGAGGAGTTCGCGCTGCAGACCGCGGTTCATACTCGACGCGGCATTGAGCGTATTTTACGTTTCGGTTTCGAGCTGGCGATGACCCGCCGCCAGCAACTGACCCTGATCACCAAATCAAACGCCCAAAGATATGGGTTTGTGCTTTGGGATGAAATATTGGAGGAGGTGCGAGAGGGGTACCCTTCGGTCAAGGCGGATAAGCAACACGTAGATGCGGCTACGATGAACTTTGTGCGCTGGCCGGAGCGTTTCGACGTGGTCGTCGGGTCGAATCTATTTGGGGATATTTTGTCTGACCTGGGTGGGATCATTGGCGGGGGGCTCGGCCTGGCGCCGAGCGCCAATCTCAATCCCGAGCGGGAATACCCATCCATGTTCGAGCCGGTGCATGGCTCGGCACCAGACATCGCCGGCCAGGGCATCGCCAACCCGGTTGCCGCCATTCTGAGCGGGGCGATGATGCTGGAGTGGCTGGGACTTAATGCGGCGGCTGACCGTGTTCGCCAGGCGGTGGAGGCGACCTTGAGTCAACGGGTAGGCACACCCGACTTGGGAGGGCAGTTGAGCACGCGCCAGATGACCGACCGCATTATTCAGAACCTTGAGGCCAAAGGAAATTGAGGATTTTCCGTGCGCATCACCCGTATTGAATTGCAGAACATCAAGAGCTACAGCGACAACGTCGTCACCTTTACCGCCGGGACTAACGCCATCTGCGGCGAGAACGGTGCTGGCAAAAGCACCCTGCTTGAGGCCATTGGTTTCACCCTCTTCGATTACCTGCCCTACACTCAGGCCGATTTTGTTCGCGAAGGGGAGAAAACGGCGACAGCCGCCGTCAACTTCGTGTCGAATCAAGACGGGCGCGAATACCAGGTAGTGCGCCGCTGTGGGGGGAGCTCCGATTACTACGTCTATGACCCCGAGCTGGACACCAAGATCGTCAGCAGCAAGGCCGACGTGGCCGACTGGTTGAGAGAACACCTGGGTGTGGAACCAACCGCCGACCTGACCGCCCTCTTTCGCGATGCCGTGGGGGTGCCGCAGGGCCTGCTGACAGCCCCCTTTCTGCAAACTGCGTCGCAGCGCAAACCGCTCTTCGACCGCTTGTTGCGGGTGGACGAATACGAGCAAGTCTGGAAAGCCCTGCGCGAGACGCTGCGTCACCTGGAAGACAAGCTCGCCAGCCACAAAGAGTCCATCGCTACGTTGGAGGCACAAGTCCAGCGGCTGCCGAGCCTCCGCGAGCGGGCTGAGGCTCTGGACGCCGATACGGCTCGGATCGAGAGCCAACTGGCTGAACTTCGGGTTGAGCTGGACGAGGCCATCGCTCGCCGGGAAGCGTTGGAGGCGACCAAAAAGGAGATGGACGACCTGACGCAACAGGTCGAGATGCTGACCACCCGCCTGGAGGGACTCGCGGGGCAGTTGGCGACGGCCGAAGAAGCAGTGACCGAGGCGGAGGGAGCCCAGGCGGCCGTCAAGGCCAGCCGGCCTGGCCACGAAGCCTACGAGGGGGCGCAAGTCGCCCTGTCTGAAATGGAAGAGGAACGCCGGGAACGTGACAAGCTACGAGACGATCAAGCGTCACAAGAGACAGCCCACAAACTGGCCGGGGAACGGGTGAAAGGGCTGGAGGCCAACCTTCTGGAGATCCAAGAGGCCGAGGCGCAACTAGAGGCGCTTCAGCCTCAGGTCGAGCAGCAGGGGGAATGGGAGGCAGCTCTAGAATCCGCCAGGGAGCAGGTGCGTTTGCTGGATGTGACGGAGACTCAGTTAAGCGAACGCCAGGGGCAACTATCCGACTTGAGGGGTCGCCTGGAGACTGTCGACGCAGGATTGGTCGAGACGGACCGGGTTGATACGGAGTCGCGTCAGGCTCGAGCACAGCTAGAAAAAACGCGTGAGTCCCAAACCGGCCTCAAGTCAGAACAGGCGGCGCTGGCGGCCGGTATCAGCCGGCTGACCGAGCAAAGCCAAATGCTCGAGACGACGGAAGCCCCCGATTGCCCTGTCTGCGAACAACCGCTGCCCCCGCAGCACCGAGCTGACTTATTGGCACGCAACCGGGCACAACTGGACGAGTTAGGGACTCAAGATCAATCGCTGAGCGGAGAGATCGCCGCTGCGACCGAGACATGTTCGAAACTGGAGCGAGAGGTCCAGGATCTGGAGGCACAACTGCGTGGTCTGCCCCGTGTGGCTGATAGAGAGGAATTGCTGGAGCAAATCGCCGGCCTGGAGGACAAGCTGGCTAACACCCGCGCTGAAATCGAACGCTTGAAAGAGAGCCGCGACCAGGTCGCCCACCTGGGGCGTAAGCTGGACGAACTGGGAGATCCACGCCGCCAGTATGAGCGCCTGGCCGAACGAGCAGATCAGCGAGCTGGCCTCGAGGAGCAACTGGAAGCGGAGCGCCACGCCGCCGGCACGCTGGAGGCTTCGCTGGCCGAGATCCAAAAGGCTCTGGCCCCTTACGCCGATCTGGACCAGCGTCTGGCTGAAGGACGGGCCACGCTCAACCAGCACGAAGAGGAACACCGCCGCTATTTGGAAAACGCCAGGATCGCTGCTGCCCTGTCCGATCGCCGTGAGCAAGCCAATACGCTGCAAGAGCAAAAGGCTGAATATAACGCCAAGCGTGTTTCAGCCCAGAACCATTTCGAGAAAATGACCGCTGGCTTTGATTCCGACGCCTTCGCCGCTGCGCGTCAACGTGAGGTCGAACTCCAGACCGAGTACGCGAGGTTGGAAGGCCAACTAAGCGGGCTACGAGGCCAGGCAAAGGAAACCGAGAGCGAAATCAACGAGTTGGAGATCCTGGCGCAGGCGCTGGCTGACGAGGGCGCCGCCCTGGCCAGGCACCAAGGGGTGCTCGACCTGACTGAGTTCGTCCGAGAAGTCATCCGGCAGGCAGGTCCGTACGTCACCCGCCGTCTGGTGCAGCAGGTGTCACTGGAAGCTGCCCACCTGTTTGCGGACGTGATGGCCGATCATACCGGCCGTCTGCGCTGGGAGGACAATTATGAGATTGTTCTTGAAAAGGGTGGGCGTGATCGAGGTTTTCAGCAACTCTCAGGGGGCGAGCAGATGGCGGCCGCTCTGTCGATACGGTTGGCGCTTCTGCGTGAGCTGTCGGCCATCGACGTCGCCTTTTTCGACGAGCCGACGTCAAATCTGGATGACGTCCGCCGCGACGGCTTAGCCGAGCAGATTCTCTCGGTCAAGGGCTTCTCCCAGCTCTTCGTCATCAGCCACGACGACACCTTTGAGCGAGCGACACACCACGTCGTCCGTGTGCGCAAGGAAGACGGAGTGAGTAAGGTAGAGGTACAATAGAGGAATGGGTCAATAGGTAATGTGTTGACAGGAAGTTTACGCATCACGGATCACGAGTTGCGCATCACTTGTTTCAACGGAGTAAACCCATGCTAGTTCGCAGCAAGGTGATCGCTGCCCTGGAGTCCAAAAAAGCGAGTTTTTCTGGCTACCAGGTTGAACTGAGCGATATCCTGAAGCATTATAGGGAGGCTCTGGAACGTCTGCCTGCTCTCAGCCGGGCGGAGATCGAAACCAAGTTTGACGATGCGGAGATCGCGTGGCCGGGCGCTCTACCCAGCGCCGAGCAAGACCAGTTGCAGGATGTGGTGGTCAGCGCCGGAGAGAATTGGTCCAGCCACGAGGAAGCCCGGGCCTGGGCTAAGGAGGTACTACTCAACACCCCCACCTTCGCCGTGGATGGCTCGCAGATTCCCCCCAGCCGTGACTTCTCGGTACCCGTCGGCGCGGTGCAAATAGGCTGGTTTGAGAACCCTCACGCGCCTGACAGCGGATACGTCAAGGACCTGACGTTCGAGGTGCTGGCCCCCGAGGAGCTGGCAGACGAGGCCGACGACAGAGGGGGAAGCGACTTCCCCGATTGGCGCGTCAACTTCCGACGTTTCGAGCTGGAATGCCAGGCGATTGTCCAATATATCGAAGCCCAGGGAGGCACAGAACCTGCCCCGCTTTGCTTCTTCGACGGCTCGCTGGTCGTCTCCTTCGCCCAGCATATGCGACCCAACCTACGCCGCGCTTACGTGAACGCCGTTACTGAGATGCTGCATGCCTCGAAAACGAGGCAGGTGCCCATAGTTGGCTACGTGGACACCAGCTACGCCCGTGACCTGGTGACCATGTTGTACTACCTGAACCGGCTGCCCCCTGCCCCTCGCCTGAGCGACGGCGCTCTGCTGCGTCCTCGTATGGATTGGGGGGAGCGGAGCCAGGTGTACGTTTGCGCCCGCGACGACAAGGTGCTGTCCGAATATGGCCCGCAAGCGCGCGAGGTGTGTTTCACCTACCTTAAGACCACCGCTGGCGGCGCTCCCACCCGCCTGGAGCTCCCTCGCTGGTTGGCGGAAGACGAGGTCGAGCTGGAGCGGGTCCTAAACCTGGTGCGCGCCGAGTGCATCGTAGGCAACGGTTATCCCTACGCCTTGGAGACCGCCGACGCAGTAGCCGTCATTAGCCTGCAGGACCGGGAGCGATTCTACGCCACCTTTCAGCAGTTCGCGGAGAAAGAGGGGCTGACGCTGCGCTACTCACGCAAGGCGCTGAGCAAGCGCGCGCGTCGGTGAAGAGAGGAGGAGCTAGACGATGAAGATTAGTTATGATGCAGAAGTGGATGCCCTTTACATCCAGTTCTTGGAAACTACAGTGACAACTGAACACCTGGCAGAGGGGATTGCAGCCGATTATGATACCAAAGGGCGGCTGGCCGGAATCGAAATTTTGGATGCGATGAAACGGTTTGGCGATCCAAAGGTCTTAAGGCAAGTCATACTGGAAGATGTAGGATTGGCTGGGGCGCGAGCTTGAGCAGTCACCAGTCTGCGAGACCTACTGATCCGAACATAACTATCTAGACTTTTTTGCGGCCCCATGGAAGCCCGAATTTGTTTAGTTTCATATGTTCGGATCAGTAGAACAGTTCACGTCCCTT
>JAUVPY010000064.1 GCA_030598425.1 Anaerolineae bacterium | reverse complement strand
GGTAGTCCCCCTCTTGGGTGTTGTTAGCGAAAAATCCCACCACAAAGACGCTAAGACACTAAGAACTCTCAAGAAGACTTTCCGTAGGACGATCAGTTCCGCGTGGCTTCGTGACTTTGTGGTGAAATTAATAGATCCAGTCACGCAACAACACCCAAGGGGGGCACCACTTTCCTCCGAAGGTCGATATATCACGTGTCAACTACCCTTACGTGCGTAGCTTGCGTTGCCCTTGCGCCAACCTTGCGGGAGGATAACAATCCCATCGGTCCTCAACTTCCCGACCAGCTTCCGAAGGGGCAACGACAAGAAGTCAGCCACGTCCGCCCAAAAATCATCTCCATTTGCCTGATGAGCCCACCTCTTGCCTTCGCATCGATCACAAAGCGCTTCGCCGTAGAGACAACACGCCGTCGTGACGCGGCCGCGCCACACAGCAGATCGCCCACACACATCACAACGTAACTGTGTCCCAATTGTCCCAGACCCTATCGGTTGCCTTATTCCCATATCATACCCCGCGGCCAACCATCACATCGTCTCGTTGTCACACCTCGTATCTCGCGCCCGCGCCCCCGGGAATGCGAGTTTCCAGGAGACTTGTTAATGTGCCCAGTATACCATATTGTCGCACCAAAAACAACAGACTCACGTCGGAAATCTAAACCTCTCCAAAGATTACCGTTTTGGCCGGAAAATGCGAGAATCCGCGAAAACCTTATTGAAAGCAAAGGCCAAATATGTTATACTATTCCATATTTCTTATGACATGTGACCTGACGACACTTAGAAATTTATCGATCTCTTCAAACGTGTTGTAGAAATTTGGATCGATACGGATGCCGCATAGAAAACTACCACAATAGATGCGTGCATTCTTTAATTTTTCGTACAGATCCTGGTATCGTGGATCACAGAAAAACACAATGCCGGCCCTTTCGTGGTCAGCACGCGGCGTCCAGATTTTAACACCGATTTCTTGCAACCCTTCTATAGCGTAACTCGTCAAGTCACGCACACGGCGTTCAACAAAATCCCGCCCGATTTGTTCAAGTAATTCGAGTCCTGCCAGTGCGCCTACCACGCCGATGAGATTGGGCATACCCCCCTGAAATCGCATTGCATCCTGATGTAACTGACAATGATACACGTCCCATTCGTTTCTATTGGCCGCAGATAACCACCCTACTGCTGGCGGGGTAGCATTCAAGAATCGTTCTCCCACATAAAGAAAACCGACGCCTGTAGGCCCCATCAACCATTTACCCGCCGTGCAGACCAGAAAATCGAGCAAGGGGTCATTAACGTCAATATCAATCAGGCCAAGTGCCTGAGCAGCGTCCACAAGCAGGGGTACATTGTACTTACTGGTAATGGTGTGAACTTCTGACAGGTCGATACGGAATCCGCTGCCCACCGTGACAGCGCAGATGGTGAGGACTGCGGTGTACTCATCAATCAACGGTTCCAAGTCTTCCAGGTATATCTTTCCGTCCCGGCTTTTGACGAAACGCAACTCTGCCGCTGCATGACTGACCAGCCACGGATAGGTATCACTCATAAAAGCTAGATCGGTTACCACAACATTCTGGCCAGGCTGAGGGCTGAGAATCTGAGCCGCGAGGTTGATGCCGGCGGTTGTTGACTCAGTTATGACTATGTTGCTAGCACTGGCATGGATCAGTTCTGCAAATTTTTCCTTGAGTCTGCTAAACGCTTCATAGGCCGAAGGCCAAGCATCCCGGCCACCTTCTTCCCATTGATAAAGAAAGGAACGCATCGCATCTCCAACGGGCCGCGGGCAGGGGTGAATGCCGCCATTGTACAGGTATGTCCAATGCTCAACTACGGGGAAAAGGTTGCGCAGTTCTGCCACGTATGCTTCATCGCTCATTTTGGGCGTTCCTTTCAACTAAAGACGATGACAACTTAGACCATACAATCCTTCTTTGAACCGAGCCAGCTGCCTGGAGACGAACGGCGTGTTTGGAATTCAAGCGCGGGAGCATGGCGGGTCGTCGATCATCTCAAGCCAGAAACCTGAGCCGATTCTAGCAGAAGCGGCCGGTATTTGGAAATCTCAGGCGCCATCCAGCCTGGGTGGAGGCCAGTGGCGGGTTATTAGGTGTGCTTTAGCTTTGTAGCAAATAGAAGTGATGATGTAACAGGTTTGTTCGGATAGTCCGGTCGTCTCCGGTCGTCTACCCATTGACAAGGCAGGGGACTCGTGTTATACTAGCTTACCTTCCTGTGCGAAATCTACTGGAAACGCACTACGATCTGCCCATCCAGATCGTCAATAACTGCCACGTTGCGGTCCTGGGCGAGAATACCATCGGGCACAATAAAGACATCTACAATCTCGTTTGTGTTTATGGTAATTCACTCGGGATAGGAGGTGGTTATGGAGCGATAACCTAGTCCATTCCGCGTCGTTCGTTAGCAACAACCAACCCCAGTGTCTGTCTCAACTCAGGGAGGAGTCTACACTATGAAACCCCACCGTGTATTGATAAGCTTCAGTTTGATCCTAGTTATTGCCCTGCTGGCTTCCTGTGTTATGCCCACCCCAGCTACGCCCGCACCTGCGCCTGAAGAGCCGGCTGAAGCCGAGGAACCAGCAGCGGAGGAGGAAGCGCCCAGCCTGGCCGGTGCCGAGATAGTTGCCACCTATATGCAGTCTGGCACCTATGACAAAGCTGCCGAGGGGCTTGAGCCCGTCTTCGAGGAAGCGAGCGGCGTCGGGGTCGAGCTGGTGGTAGCGCCGTGGGACGTGCTTAACCAGAACCACATCACCGACTTGACCACCGGCACCGGTGCCTACGATGTCATGTCGGGTGAATTCTGGATCGCCACCGTTTTCGAGCACATGTTGCCGCTGGATGAGTACGTCACCCGCGACGCCTACGGCGACGCCTACATCGAGGGTATCTGGTCGCCCGGCCCATCCAACTTCTACGACGGCAAGCGCATCGGCGTGCCCTACAGCGCCGACGCCTACGGCATCTGGTATAACACCGAGATCTTCGAGCAGTGCGGCGTCGAGGCCGACTGGGAGACGTGGGACGACTACATTGCGGTGCTTGAGGAGCTGCAGACATGCCTGGAGGGTACCGACGTCGCGCCCATGGTCCACTACTTCGGGCAAATCGAGCAGCCGGCGGCCATCTTCCTGGGCCTGTATGACGGCTATATGGTCGACAAGGACGGCAACTACGGGCTCGACCGCGAGAAAGCCGTTGCGGCCCTGGACAAGATGCAGAGCTTGCTGCAGTATAATCCCGAGGGCGCGCTTGGCTTCGACTTCAACGCCGGCAACGCGATCTTCCTGAATGGCCAGGCGGCGACCATGGTCGGCTGGCCCAGCTTCATCCGCGCCGACGCCGACGATCCAGAGAAGTCGCAGGTGGTGGGCAAGTGGGCACTAGGCAACTACCCCGGCCCCGGCTTCCCCATGGTGAGCGCGTGGAACATGTTCATCTCCAAGTACAGCCAGAACCCCGACGCAGCCTGGGAGTGGATCAAGGCCTACGCCAACCCCGAGAATGGTACACAGTGGATGGCGGAATATGGCATTGGTTCGCCCTTCAAGGCCACCTACGAAGACCCCGACCTGATCAGGGACTTCGGCCACTTCTACCCAGCCCAGGCCAAGAACCTGGACAAGGCCAAGTCGCTGCCGTGGACCTTTGCCGCCTTCGAGGCGTTCTTCCGCAACGAGGGTGACTTCCACCAAGGCACCATAACGGCGGAGGAGATGCTGGACCGCGTGCAGACTGAGTGGGATGAGATCGAAGTGCCGGAGGCGCTCGTCCAACTGGCCGACGCCCAGGGCCTGACGGAGAAGTAATCCCGGCTTTGCCAACTCACGGCGAGGGGGCGCTGTGCGCCCCCTCGCTTCTTGATTAACACAGAACCGCGCATTCACCTGCACATCTCACCCGAAGGAACGACAAGCATGGCCAACGCCTATCAGCCTGCGCGCAAGCGGCGGCGGCTCGGCCACGACTGGCCGTGGATGGCGGCGTTCGTACTGCCGGCGCTGCTGATCGTCGTCGTCGTCCAGCTCTACCCCCTGCTCTTCTCCGTCTACCTGGCGGGCCAGGATTGGACACTGACCAGTTCGCAGACGTCCGAAGGGTTCGTCGGTCTCGAGAACTTCGTGAAAGTGCTCCAGAACGACGTATTCCGGCGCGCCGTGCGCAACAGCGTGATCATCACCGGCAGCGCTGTGCTGATCGAGATGTTTCTCGGCACGACCTTGGCCTACCTGGCCGCCGGCACCAGTTGGTCCATGCGCATCGTGCGTACCATCCTCATTATGCCGCTGGTGATCGCGCCGGTGGCGGCGGGCACGCTGTGGCGCATGATGCTCAACTCGCAGATGGGACTGACGAATTACCTGCTGAGCTTCGCCGGCATCCAAGGGCCTGACTGGTTGGGCAATGCCGGCTGGGCCCCGGTCGCCGTCATCATTGTCGACGTGTGGATCGCGACGCCGTTCGTCTTCTTGGTGATTTCCGCCGGCCTGACCGGCATCCCCTATGAGTTGCACGAGTCCGCAGCATTGGACGGGGCCACGCGCTGGCAGTCCTTTCTGCGCATCGACCTGCCCCTGCTGGCCCCGCTGCTGTTGCTGACCCTTATGTTCCGCATGTTGGAATCGCTGCTCTCGTTGGATTCGATCTACACACTGACGTTGGGCGGTCCGGGGTATGCCACCTTCACCATGACCTATTACATTTACACGCTGGGCCTGCGTAGCTTCCAACTGGGCCGGGCAGCGGCAGCCTCATGGCTGTTCATGGCTTTCGCCGCGTCAGCACTGGCCTTTGTCTTCTGGTTACAGCGACGTTGGCAGACGGCCCAATAAGAGGAGGGACCATGACCGGAAGCGGACGTCTTCGAAAAGTCATACTACGGGTCTTGCGGGTTCTTGCTCTGGCCATCGCCATCTCGGCCGTGCTCATCCCACTGGCCTATCTCGTGCTGAACAGCCTGAAGCTACAGCGCGAGATGTACACGATCCCGCCCATCATCATCCCCAGCCGTATCACATTTGAGCACTTCCAGGCGGCGTTTGACAACCCGAGGACGGTGCGCTTCCTCACCAACAGCCTGATCGTCACCAGCGTCACGACGGGGATCACAGTTGTGGTCAGCACGCTGGCCGCCTACGGCCTGGCCCGTCTTGGCCTCAGGGCCCGCTACCTGAGCCTGATTGTCTTCATCTTTCTCTTTATTCGCTTCTATCCCCGCATCACCACAGTCATCCCCTACTTCCTGGTGATGCGCGAGTTTGGCCTGCTTGATACGGTGTGGGCCATCATCATCGGCCACCTGGGAATCACCATTCCGTTTGTCACGTGGCTGATGCTGATTGTCTTCCAGGACCTGCCGCGCGAGGTGGAGGAGGCGGCCATGGTGGACGGGGCCAATCCGTTGCAGCGCTTCTGGCGTGTTGCCCTGCCTATGGCTGCGCCCGGTGTCGCCTCGGCCGCGATTCTCACGGCTTTCCTATCGTGGAACGAGTTTTTGATCGCCTCCAGCGTGGCCAAGCGACAGGCCCAGGTGATGTCCATCGCCGTCGCCGGCTTTGTCACCGATCGCGGCGTGCAGTGGGGGCCTATGGCAGCCATGGCAGTGATCATGATTGTGCCCATGATCCTCTTCGCTCTCTTTGTGCAGCGCTACCTGATCCGCGGCATCACGCTGGGCGCCGTCAAGGGCTAGTATCCCATGGAAACCATGACTTCCCTGGAGCGCTCGCTGCGCGCCATCCACCACCAGCAACCCGACAGAGTACCAGTCATTCCCCAGGCCCACGTTTGGGCGCTCTACCACTATGGTAGCAGCAGCCACGAATGTATGTATGACGGCGAACTGTATGCCGAACTGCAGATACAGGCATGGAAGGAGTTCGGCTGGGATGGCATCTTCGTGGCCACGGACAGCGTTGCCATCGCCCATAGCCTGGGCCTGGAGGTTCTGGACACGGACGTGGGTGTGGGGCCTGCCCCAGACGGCGTGTTCGACAGCCTGGCAGATGTCGACAAGCTGGAGTGGGTAGATCCTCGCGCCACTCGCCTCAACGAGTGGATCAAGGCCACACGCATTCTGGCTGAGGAACTGGGCGACAGAGTCCTCGTCTTCGGCCGCGCAGATACGGGCGCTTTCAGCCTGGCCGCACAACTGCGGGGGATGGCCGATTTTCTGCTGGACGTAGGAGAAAAAAAGGAGCCCGAACGCATTCACCACCTGGTGTCGCTCTGCAATCAGTACATTCTGTCCTTCGCCGAATTGCAGATGGATGCTGGCGCGCACGTGGTGACGATAGGCGATTCTATGGCGAGCGGCAGTCTGGTTTCTCCGGCAACCTACGAAGAATACGCCTTTCCCTATGAACAGGAGTTAGACAAGCAGATACGCAAGCGAGGAGGACGTCTGAGCATTCACATTTGCGGAGACATGAGACGTACCATGAACCGCTGGATTGACACTGGTGCCCACATTCTGGAGTTTGACACGCCTACCGATTTTGATACCGCCTGGCAGGCTGCTCGTGGCAGAACCTGTTTGCTGGGAAACGTCGATACATCGGATGTGATTGCCTTCGGGAGCCCCGAGCGGGTGATGGCGGAATGCAGGTGGCGCATCGAGAAGGTAAAGCCCGAGTCCGGCTATATCCTGAGCTCCGGTTGTGCGCTCTCACCCGGTGTGCCAGCCGAAAACCTGCAGGCCATGGTCGAGAGCGCGCGGCAATACGGTGCATACTGATGGCACAGCTTCGCGTAAGGAGGAGGAATCCCACATGACTGGCCAAACCCCCGATCTTTCTGGCGGTGGGAGCTCGCCTGTGATGACACGAGAACGCATGGCGGTGCTCCTGGCAACCTACCGCGACGGTTTGCTGAATGATACGCTGCCCTTCTGGATCAACCACTGCGTTGATCGCGCATACGGCGGCTTCATGTTCGCTCTGGACCGGGACGGCACGGTCGTCGATACCGACAAGGGCATGTGGCAACAGGGGCGCTTCACCTGGCTCCTGGGCACTCTCTACAGCGAGGTCGAGCCGCGGGCCGAGTGGCTGGAGCTGGCCCGGCACGGCATCGACTTCATCCGCCGCTACGGCTTCGACGACGATGGCCGCATGTTCTTCCACGTCACACGCGAGGGACGCCCCGTGCGCAAGCGACGCTATATCTTTACGGAGACGTTCGGCGTCGCTGCGCTGGTCGCCTACGCCAGGGCCTCCGGCGATGAGCAGGCCAAGCAAGAAGCCATTGATCTCTTTGCGTTGATCATCCGCTACCTGACGACACCTGGCCTGATCCCGCCCAAGTTCAACACAGACGTGCGACCGATGAAGGGGTTAGCCATCCCGATGATCATGATCGTCACGGCGCAGATCCTGCGCCAAGTCACCGACGACCCCATCTGTGAAAAGTGGATCGACCGCTGCATAAACGAGATCGAGCGGGACTTCATGAAGCCGGAATTCGAAACGGTGCTGGAGACTGTTGGCCCCAACGGCGAGTTCATCGATCACTTTGACGGCCGCATGCTCAATCCCGGCCATGCCATCGAAGCGGCCTGGTTCATCATGCAGGAAGCCCAGCACAGGGGGAGCGACCCGCGGCTGCTCAAGCTGGGTACTACCATCCTGGATTGGATGTGGCAGCGGGGCTGGGACGAGGAGTACGGCGGTATCATTTACTTCCGCGACGTCAAGGGATTGCCGGTGCAGGAGTACTGGCAAGACATGAAATTCTGGTGGCCGCAGAACGAGGCCATTATCGCCACCCTGATGGCCTACCAGTTGACTGGCGACGAGAAGTACGCCCGCTGGCACCAGATGATCCACGACTGGACCTACGCCCACTTCCCCGATCCCGAGTATGGCGAGTGGTTTGGCTACCTGCACCGGGATGGCCGTCTGTCTGTGCCGCTCAAGGGCAATATGTGGAAAGGGCCGTTCCACCTGCCCCGGATGCAGTTACGCTGCTGGCAGATGCTGGAGCAGATGGCCGAGGAGGTGGAAGCATAAGGCCTCATTACGTCCGGAATCAAAACAAAAAGGCTCCCGCACGTCGTGGGAAGCCTTCTTAGGGTTGGGGGGTGGGTAGACTCCAAAACAGGGCGCTCGGTGGTGCTGGGTTTCGCCTTGGCTAACCCCGGGCTACGTGCTAGATTTTGCAATCGCCTCGAACCGACTTAGAGCGTGTTGAAAAAATGCCTGTGACCAGACGTCCGAGGTCTATTGGATAGCATTTCAGGTGGAAAGCCTTGGGATTCTCTAGGTTTCCCAACAGGCGAAAGCGGTCATCGGAGACCTCGGAGGTCTTGGAGTTGAATTATTTAACACGCTCTTAGGGTCTAGCGCCTTTTTGAGAGAGAACCCAATGCTCCAAAGACGTATTGAGGAAGCCGCTTTAAACGCCTGGCCGGCCCTTCAGCAGATCCTATTCGACGGCTGGATTCTGCGCTTCTCCAAGGGATACACCAAGCGGGCGAACTCCGTCAATCCGCTGTACGCTTCCAGGTTGGATGTCGGCGAAAAAGTAGACGCTTGTGAAAAGCTCTATGCAGAGAAAGGATTGCGGCCTGTGTTTCGTCTCACTCCCTTCTCGTCACCGCCTGACCTCGATCAGGTTCTCGAAAACCGAGGCTATCGGAACGCTGACCCCACCTTTGTGCTCCATTTAGACTTGAGAGACCACGAGATTCAGCCGGTGCCCTCGGGAGAGCTGCGGGTCGAAGGGCTGGATGACTGGATGGATCTCTTTTGCCAGTTCAGCGAAAGCCCAATGGAGAAGCACCAAGCACACAGGGAGATCTTGCAGGCTATTCCTTCCAAGCGACTTCTAGTGTCGCTGGTGAATTCGGGCCAGCCCGTTGCCTGCGGCCTGGGCGTGCTGGAGAATCGCTACTTCGGGCTATTCGACCTGGTCACCGACCCCCGACAGCGAAACAAAGGGTATGGGGCGCAAGTCGTGTCTAACCTGTTGAAATGGGCTCAGGAGCAGGGTGCAAAACACGCCTATCTTCAGGTGATGCGGCAAAACAAGCCGGCACGCCACCTATATGCGAAACTTGGATTTGAG
>JAUVPY010000297.1 GCA_030598425.1 Anaerolineae bacterium | reverse complement strand
GTGGGCGCGGCCATCTATGTCGCCGTAGGAGTGCTCGAAGTTGGGGATAGCGAGCCACAACTGGAGCTTGGAGCGTTGATGTCGCCAACTGTCACGGCGTCTCCAATCGTCACAGCCACCAGGCCCGTCATACATACGAAAACACCAACCCGTGCGCCCCTTCCAACAGAGACCCTTGGGCCAACCCGTACGCCAACCGCGACGCCCACGCCCACACCGACGCCAACGCTTACGCCCACACCCACCAATACACCGATCGTCGTCAATCCAAAGCTCAGGGCTCTCGGCCGCCTGGAGAGTGCCCAGTACGTTATGCAGGTCGTCATTGATCTGGAGCGAGAGCCGGGCAGCGTCTGGCAACAGGCATTTGGCACCGACCAGCTCTTGCTGATTGCCGAAGGCCAGGTGGTAGCGGGATTTGACTTGACCAAGATCAAAGAGGATGACGTTGTCGTGCAAGGCAAAAGCGTCAGTCTGACACTGCCACCGCCTGAGCTTCTGTATTTTGGCGTGGACGAGGACCAAACCTACGTGTACGAGCGAAAGACCGGGTTCTTGGTGCGACCTGATGAGACCCTGGAGACGGAGGCCCGTCGCCGGGCGCAGGCTGAGGTAGTCAACTGGGCTTTGGAACACCAGGTCTTTGAGAAGGCTGAGGAGTTCGGTGTCTTCTACCTGGAGTCCTTCCTTCGGTCACTGGGATTCACGGAAGTTCACGTTGAGGTGCAAGATGTCGAACAGTGATACACCAAAATCCTTTCTAAGCCGAAACATCATCTTTGTCGCGGTGTTGATCGCCATCGTGCTCTTGGCGCTGAGTGCTCGCGTATTGCTCGGCACTTTTGTACGGCCAGCTCCTGCCCCTACCTCAACTCCTGTCCCAACCTTTACAACAGTTCCTCCGCCTGTCGTGACAATAACCGACATTCGCGTCGTTGCTGAATTGACGACGGTTGAATATCAGGCAGTGGCCGAAATCCAAGGCGAGCGTGTGCCGGATGACTTCCGTCAGTATCTGGGTATCAAGGAGCAAGTTCTGCTGCTTGCCTACGGGGAGGTCAAGGCGGGTTTTGATCTGAGTAGGCTCTCAGAGGAAGACCTCTGGACCGATGGGACTCGGGTGCAACTGCATTTACCGCCGCCTGAGGTCTTGTCGACAAGCATTGACTATGATCGAACTCACGCCGTCTTTCACCGGGGGACTTTGTTGATGTCCCGGGACATCGATTGGGAAGGTGAGATATTCGAGACTGCCCAAGATTCGATCCGCCAGGGAGCTATCGAGGCTGGAATCCTGGAGGACGCGGCCAGGTACGGTCAACTTTACTACGAGAATTTTCTGCGTTCCGTAGGTTTTACCGAGGTAGTGGTGGTTGTCAACTGAGGGTCAGGCACCGGACGGGGAACGGATAAGAGGGTTGGTCTGC
Source organism: Anaerolineae bacterium (assembly GCA_030598425.1). Lineage (GTDB taxonomy): Bacteria > Chloroflexota > Anaerolineae > 4572-78 > NAK82 > JAUVPY01. The sequence goes on along the minus strand of JAUVPY010000297.1, from coordinate 3,134 downwards.
ACCCTCGATGGGTAGAGGAGACATCTGATGCGAATTGAGCGCTTTCACATAAAAGGATTTAAAAGCATCGCGGATGTGGAAGTTAGCAGTCTTTCTGACATCAATGTGTTTTACGGCCTGAATGATGTAGGCAAGTCGAATCTTTTTCAGGCGCTTTCATTGTGGCGTTGGTTACTAGAGATGTCTCCAGAGATGCCTCTAAAGCAACTAGAAGAGATATTTGGGCCGTCTCTGTTCAGTCTTAGAGGCGATAATGTAATTCAGTTGGAGATAGATTTTGATTTGGAGCGGTCGGATTTACCTGACCGAAATGGGTTGCTCCAATTGAAGGGGAGACACGGAAGGGAGCTTATCAGTCAAGTTGGTCCCCACCTTGATTCGTTGGAAGAGATGCGAATAGTAAGCAGGTCGGAGGTGGTGTTACAGGGTGGCAGGGTTCAACACCAAACGACAAGCTTGGCTAGCGCAATAGAACTGCAAATGGAGATGACTCCAGAAGCTCTGTCCTTGATCCTACCCCGTTTCCATATCGTCCAAGCCACTCGCCGTTTCCATGACGAGCGGAAAGAAGACAGAAATCACTTCGAATTCGTCAGTGATCGTAACCTGAAGCAGGCCCTCTTTTATGCCTACCTCAGCCCTGACACTGGGCAAAAGCGCCGTCTAGCAGCCATCAAGCGTATCCTGTCTGAGACACCCGTCAGCTTGGGCGCGCTTGATGTGGCTTTGGACCCAGTTATCGACCGTATAGATATCGGTTTTGTCCGCACTGAGGGGCGATTGCCCTTGGAGAACTTAGGATCTGGTTCGCAGCAACTCCTAATGATATTAGGTCAGATTTTCTTGAATGACTATCCAATCATCGCCATTGAGGAGCCGGAAATGAATCTGTCTCCTCAGTACCAACAACACTTGCTTGTCGCTTTGCGTCGCCTGATGCAAGACCCGGATGTAGAATTGAACCAGTTGTTTATCTCCACTCACTCGCCTTACTTCGAGTTTGAGGAGAACTTCTTCGACGTGGCATTGGACGAGCAAGGGAATACTCAGGTTGTCCGGCTACCTATCGAGAAGCGTGCTCGCTACTTCCCTGATACCCGAGTCGGCCCGGAGACTGGTGCTCGTCTTAACTCGCTCGACCAGGTTAAACTCTACGACGGGGTCATCAAAGACTTGGGGCTGGAGCGAGGAGATTTGGTCTTATTTGTCAAGAATGAGGCAGGACGTTGGGAGATAAGACCTGAAGCTGAGATTATCCAGGAATTAGACGCCATATTCGATAGCGAAGAAGCCCAATGAATGGCACCGCCCTACTTCTCGACACAAACGTGCTCCGAAAACGTCCTCTTCGCAACCGGCTCACCGAGAGAATCAGGTCCGGCGTCCTGCAGGTTTATGTGCCCACGCTGGTGCATGCGGAGCGCATCAGGCAGATAGCAGATGAAAAAGGCGAGGACTTCGCGATTGATGTGATTCAGCAGCTTGTGGAGGACTCTCGATTTGAATTGCTTCCCTTCGACGTGGCAGATGCTGAGGCCGTGGCCGATGTCTGGCTTGATCTGAGATCCCAGGGGGCGTCCCATGATGATTGGAAGCAGCATCGCTTCGACATACTGCTGTGCGCCATTGCTCGTGCGCGTGGTTATACGCTGGTTACCGACGACACTGGACAGCATTTCGAGACCGCTCCCTCTCGGATGAGCACAGTCCAGTTGCAGAGTTTGATCGAAGAGCAAAACCAAAGGGCAGCACAATGAGTCCGAAACGCAAAAGCTCTGACCCCAGACAGACGTTGGTTCTGCTGCTCGTTGGCACCGGTGTCCTTTTTGCTTTGTGCTGCGCTTGCTGGGCCATCGCTGTCAACATCGCGCCTGATTTGGTGCCTTTCACTGGCGAGGAGCCGGCAAGCACTGCTCTGCGCCTCGCTTACTCGCCCGAAAAGCAAGTCCTCTTTGAAAGCTTGGTGGCCGATTTTAACGCTCAGGGATTAGCAAGTGCCGACGGCAACCCGTTGCAGGTGGAGGCGGTGCAGATGGACCCCGAGGCCATGGTGGACGCTGCCCTGGCCGGTGAGGTCCAGGCTATCGTGCCCGACTCGTCGATATGGGTGGATACGCTGGACCGGGCGTACGCCGAGCGCGTTGCTGCTGGGGAAGACATCAGCGGCGGAGCGGGGCTAACCAGCGAGGTGACTCGCTGGGCTGTCAGCCCGGTGGTCATCGCCATGTGGGAGGAGACCGCCCGCGAGATGGGCTGGCCTGATCGGGCCGTTAGCTGGGCGGATCTGCTGGACCGCGCCCAGAGTGACCCGGATTTCAAATGGAGTCATGCCGCCACCAATTCTGCCAGTGGCCTACTGGCCACGCTGGCCGAATTCTATGCAGGAGCTGGCGTCACCCGAGGGCTCACCGAAGACCTGGCCCGCAGCCAGGAAGTGATCGATTACGTGGCTGCCATTGAGGGTACAGTCCGCTTCTACGGTGAGGGTGAGTGGGCCGTCATCGAGCGAGTGCTCGGCGAAGGAAGTGACTTCCTTGACGCCTTCGTGGTGCAAGAGCAACTCGTCATCTACTTCAACCAACAGCCGGATCGCCCCGGCCAATTGGTGGCCATCTACCCAGCCGAAGGTACGCTTTGGGAGGATCACCCGTTGGCGCTTATAGAGTCATCAGCGCTGGCACCGCTGCAGCGCGAGACGTATCGCGCTTTCCGTGAGTATCTCACTTCAACGCCAGTGCAGCAGCGTGTGCTTAAGGCTGGGTACCGCCCCGCCGATCTCTCCATCCCTGTCGACGGTTCGGACTCGCCCATCAACGTTGCGGTTGGCGCCGATCCTGCCGAGCCCCAAACCACGCTGCAAATGCCGGCTCCCAGTGTGGTACAGGTTGTGCGTGACGTGTGGTGGCTTACCAAGCGGCACACCAATGTCTACTTGGTGGTTGATACGTCGGGCAGTATGGCCGGCGAGAAGCTGGCGCAGACGAAAGAGGCTTTGTTGATCTTCATAGAACAGATCAAGGGCGATGCAGAGCAGGTGGGGCTCATCACCTTCGCCTCGTCTGTCTATCGAGTGGAGGAATTGGACGAGTTAGGCGTCAACCGCGCTCGACTGCTGTCGGCGGTGGGAGGGCTTG
>JAUVPY010000239.1 GCA_030598425.1 Anaerolineae bacterium | reverse complement strand
TTATGAGACTCAACACCCGTTCCCCTCGAACCACTCGCTGGCCCGGCGATGCAAGGTGGGCACCAGGTCTGGCTGTGTCGCCTCCAACTGGTTGCGCAGCACTTCAGCGAAGAGGTGGTGATAGCGATACCAGCGCCGCTCGTTGTCCTGCGGAATAAGAAAGAGATTGGCCTCCTCCAGCCGCTCCAGCGTGGCTTGGCCGTCGCCCTCACAGGATGCACCGCAAACAGCGTCGCACAAAGGGCCGGTGAGGCGGTCCAGGACCGAGGTTTCCAACAAAAACGACCTGGTGCCCGGAGGCCGGCTCCTGAGCACCTCCTCGGTCAGATAATCCACGATGTAGCGATGGCTGCCGGTGAAGGCCTGGATAAAGTCCGGGATACGCTCTGGAGGCACCTCCTGCATTGAGAGGGCGGCCAATTGCAGCCCCACGATCCAGCCCTCGGTGCGCATCTCAAGCGCTCTGATGGCCTCAGGGGTCAGGCTTAGGCCCATCGTCTGGTTCAGGAAAGCAGCCGCTTCTTCTTCCGTAAAGCGCAAATCGCCCGCCCGTATCTCCATCATTTGCCGCTCCGCGCGCAGCCGGGCTAGCGACATCGGCAGGTCCTCGCGCGTGGCGATGACCAGGTGCATGTTTACTGGCATGTGCTCCAGCAGGAAGGTCACCACTTCGTGGATCGTGGGTAACGTGATGGCGTGGTAATCGAAGAGGACAAAAATAAACGAGGTGTTCAGGGAAGCGATTTCGTTGATTAGGGGGGTGAGGAGCGGCTCTATGGCTGGTGGTTGCGGAGTTTGGAGGAATGCCTGGGTCGTCTGACCCAGAGCCTGCCCTGAGCCCGTCGAAGGGGTGGCGATCGACGTGTTGCAGGGCAGCGATGACGTAGCTGAGAAAACGGGCCAAGTCGTTGTCGCCTTCGTCCAGGGATAGCCAAGCGGATGGCCGTTCCAGCCCAGATAACCACTCGCCGACCAGCGTGGTTTTGCCGAACCCGGCCGGGGCGGAGACGAGGGTTAGCTTGCAATCCAATTCCTGGTTTAGCCGCTCGATCAGGCGCGGGCGGGAGACCACATCGGGGCGTGTGGGCGGGATGTAGAGCTTGGTGGTCAGGGGTGGGTTTGGTTGGGACACATCGCTTGAGAATTTCGCCAAATACAAGTCCTCCATCTCAGGAAGTTTTAAGGGGGGCGGTGACCAAGTATACCATGACCTTGCGTCGAAGACAATGAAGTTTACGTTGATTTTGCCAAGAAATTACGATTGCTTTGCCGTGTTCACGTGCCAACTGTGATAAGGTTATATGTAGGCAAAAACACTGAATGCCGAGGGTCTCCGTTGGACACAGTATTGCTCATGATGGTTCTATGTATGCTTCTGGTATGGTGTGCCACCGAAGGCTCAGCAGGCCGATAAGCTGGTAGATGGCCGGCGAGGGGACAAGTTCCTCAAACCGCTGGTCTGCTCTTTTACCAACCATCCAACCTTCCAACCATCCAAGTACCATCTAGATCGACGGCTGCTGCCAACCACCCAACTCACTCTCAAGATGCTGGGCGACCGCCAGCGCCACATCCTCGCGCCAGGGACGGGCCACGATTTGAAGACCAATGGGTAAGCCTTCGGGCGATGTGCCCCCCCGTACCACGGCCACGGGCCAGCCTGTCAAGTTATAAATCCGGCTGTAGGTCCAGCCATCGGCCTTGTCATAGGCATTTTCGTGCGGCATGGCGGGATAGGCGTTCACCGGACAGATCATCACGTCATACTTCTCCATAAAGGCCGTCATACCGGCCCGCATCCAATTCCACCGGGTCAACAGGTCGCTGAACTCAGCCGAGGGGATTCCCTTGTGATTCAGGAATCTTGTCTCTAGTATAGGATGGATTTCGCTGGTCCCGGCTGTCTGGAGCAGGCGTCGTACCCACGCGGCCCCGTCTGCCGTGGCTAATTCCATCCACATGCCCACGGCGCTTTGAACTTCGGCCGGCTGATCTTCTTCCATAGGGACCCCGGCGTCGGCGAGCGAGTTCACGGCGGCTCGCACCGACTCCACCGTTTCCGGGGTAGGGGATACCACACCGTTATCGGTGTAGAAGGCGGCGCGCAGCTCCTTGAGCTCGACCGCCGCAGGATCGCCCAGCGGCACGGGAGCCACCGCCGGGTCACGCCAATCCATGCCTGCGATGATGGGCAGAGTCAGGGTGAGGTCTTCGACGAAGCGCGCCACAGGGCCGATCTGGGTGAACATCTCCAGCGCGCCCACGTCAAACGAAATGATGTGGCCCGTCCTGGGCACGCGGCCCGAGGTCGGTTTTATGCCGGCCACCCCGCATAAATGCGCCGGCTGGCGGATGCTGCCCCCCGTGTCGCTGCCCAGGTCAAGCGGGGACCCGCCCGCCGCGATGATGGTCGCCGCGCCCCCGCTGCTGCCGCCCGGGGTCCGCGAGACGTCATACGGATTGTTGGTCCGGCCATAGATCAAGTTATCCGTTTCTATGGAGAGCGTCAACTCCGGGGTATTGGTCTTGCCCAGCACGATGGCTCCCGCAGCGCGCATGCGCGCCACTACTGTCGCATCCTGAGCCGGTACGAAAGATCGCCGTCCCGTCGTTCCGCCGCTGCTGATCATGCCCGCCGTGTCCAACGAATCCTTGACCGTCATCGGAACCCCGTGCAGGGGGCCCTTGATCTCCCCACCGGCCAGCGCTTCGTCGGCGGCGCGCGCCTGATCACGTGCTGCATCGGTCCCCATCTGTACAACGGCGTTGAGCTCGGGGTTCACGCTTTCGATGCGCTCCAGGTAGGCATCCACCACCTCTTGCGAGGAAACCTCTTTGGCGCGGATGGCTCGTGCTAAGCTTCTTGCTGATGCGTAAATAAGTTGGTCCATAGCTCCTTCTCCCGGCTTGGCTTCCTATTCCAATGTTACTGAGTTGTGGGCCTTTGGTAGTAACGACTTCAGTCGTTGATTTCGTAGGGAAAACGACTGAAGTCGTTACTACCAGCACTACACAATTGCTGTACTAATGCTCTTCTTCAAGAACGAGGGTTGCCAGCGGTATGGCATCGTCTGGCAGGCAGTTGCCTTCTGCATCAATGGCCTGAAGCCGTTGACCGGTCTGCAGGTCGTACATACCCACCAGAAGTTGGTATTGACCAGTTGGAGCCCCTCCACGCAGAGGCAGACTGTAACGATCTACAACCGTGTCTCTAATCTCCCAAGAGGTAGTGGGATAACGACCTGCCTGGGGCTGGTTATCCTGTTGGGCCCAAACCTGACCGTCGGGCCCGACGAGTTGCGTAAAAACCGTGTAATCGATGGTGGGGTGGTCAACTGCTTGCCAATAGAGAGTCAAATCCAGTGGCTCATCCTGGGACAGTTCTTGTTTGGAAAGATCGAAGCCTGGCAAGTGGATCTGCCCTCCCAATTCAACAGTTAAAGGATAGTCAGGTGGCTTGGTCCGGCCTGGATCTAACACCCGAACTTGTCCAAGGTCGATATGCTTGGCAGGTTCAGACGTGTCAAACGTCGTCACAGGCAGAAAATAGTATTCCCCTTTAACAAGGCGGTAGACACCGAATTCAATGTTGTGCGTTCCGGGCGGAGCGTTGGGGGCAACTATCAACGAATACTCCTCCCTGACGTATTCCCCTGGCGCCCACAACAGGTGCGGATAGGCTCCGCCCAAGGGATTGTCGAACTGTCCCCACATAGTCACGGCGTTATCCAGGAGATGAACGCTGGTTATATAAGGATGGCTCATTGTACGATGAGTTCTCCAGTATGCGGTAATGTTGATGACCTCACCGGGCAGGCGGGGTGAAAGATCGACCTCGTAGCCCAACAATTCTACGTCTTCGGCGAACACAGCGTTTCGCGCAACCGGTACGTTGTCTGGTGGATCGAATTTCCGGGCTCGGGTCAGCACGTTAACCCTCAGCCCTGCCTCAGATCCCTCACCCGTGGCTAGCTGGTATGTGCCAGGAGGAAGGGCGGGGTCGATGAGAAAACTGTAAGTAGCGGCCGTAAGCCCGCCCGGACAATCGTACGTTATAGGAGGAGAGATCTCAGACCAGCTACCGCCGGGAGCCGAGGGGGTTGTGTCTGATAGGAGTCGCACCACGTCTTGCTCAGCGTCAGACAAGTTCGATGTGGGTTGATACGTTATCGCCGTCAATGCCTGGCGCAGTTGGGTCAGCCTAATGGATCCATGACTGTGGCGTTTGCCTTCCACCCACAGGTCCACGTCATTGACCTCAGGTTGCTGGCCGGCCGCGACTAAAACCTGGCCAAGCGGCAGGGGCTCCATCCCCGGAACCGCTGTGTCAATGGCGGCCACAGGCGTATCCAGACGTAGAGGCGAGACCGACAACCGCACCTCATAGCTGCCGGTGGGTAAACAAGTTGGCGTCGGCAAGTGGACCGCATCTCGAATCACGTACTCTTCTTCCCAGGCTCGCGTGGGATATCGCCCATCAACCGGATGCCCCTGGTGGCAGGTTACCGCCTGTCCACCCTTTTCGTGGAGGCAGAGTGTCACCAGATAATCCTGTACTTGCTCTTTGCCAACGCGCCAATACAGTGTTATCGGCAGCGCTTCACCCGCTTCCGTCTCAGAGGTGTTCAAATCGTAGCCGACTAAGTCTAAGCCGTCAGCGAAGCTGACCTCCACGCGATGGGCTATAGGTATGTCGTCGGGGTCTGTGCTACTCAGCGGTAGGAATGGGTAGAACACCGGGACAATAAATGCCAGCAAAGCAAATAGACTAAAAGCCAGCAAGCCGCCGCCGATCCCCACAGCCAAGACCCGATCTCTTGACGAGCGTAGCTTTGCTGACGAGCCCCCTTCTGCATGGGCCAAGGATCTAAGCACTTCCTCCCAGCCCGAGACGAGAAGGAAAGCAATGGGCACCAGGGCAGGGAATAGGTGCCGTCCTTGGGCTGTGACAAAGCTGGGCTGCATAAAGTGACGCGCTGCAACCAGTCCCAGGTACACCAAGAATACGAGGACGAGTACAGTCACGTCGGGTCGCCAGGTCAAGATTGAACTGCCACCTGATCTCGTGGAGCGACCATATCTCCATAGACGGCTTAGCAATCCCCAGAGGGCGATCACAGTAATCAAGCCAATGAGCACATAGGCGCCCCAATAAACGCCCAAATTCCCCCGTGCCGTCAGTCCACTGAGGGTGCTGCTGGAGTGGAACCAGAATGTCCGAAATGTCAGGTCAGCCCAGTTCAGCCAATCG
>JAUVPY010000453.1 GCA_030598425.1 Anaerolineae bacterium | reverse complement strand
TTGGTGCTCAGGACGAATTCAGCATCGTCAAACCAACCACCACCGCGGATACCGCGAAAATCGGGGCTGTAATGGCTATCTTGATAGTCGCTCCCCGGATAAGCGGCATAGGGCGAGGCCACCCATTCTTTGACGTTGCCGGCCGTGTCGAACACTTCGTAACCATTGGGCGGGTAGCTGCCCGCGGCAGTCGTCCCGCGCAGGCCGCTATCCTTCCCATTTAGCAGGGCCGGGTCGTATGCGTCCCCCCATGGATAGAGATAGCCCTCCGGTCCGCGTGCCGCTTTCTCCCATTCGAATTCGGTGGGCAGCCGCTTCCCGGCCCACTCACAGAAGGCCTGAGCATCTTCAAAGGTCACAAACACCACGGGGTGGTTGTCTTTGCCCTCGCCATAGGCTGCACGCCAATTCTGAGGGCTCCCTTCCTGCTCCCGGTACGTTATATAACCCACAGCTTCGACGAAGGTTTCGAAGTCGGCATTGGCCACCTCAAAGGTATCAATCGCAAAGGCCGGCAGATCCATTTCCTGAGCAGGGGCTTCGTTGGGGTCGCTGTTGTCGTTGCCCAGGGTAAACGTTCCAGCCGGAATTTCGACCATCAAGTCGGCAATAGCAGGAAGCGCCTCCTCTACCTCCGGTTCTGGCTCTGCCTCTTGGGTTGGAGCGCCTTCCGGAACCGGGGTGGAAGTTGGCTGGGGAGTCGAGGTCGGTCGGGGCGTTGGCGTTGGCGGTGGAGGGGGCGGGGTGCTGGTCGGGCGAATCTGAATGACGGTCGGGGTTGGAGACGGAGTCGCAGCCGGCTGGGCCGCGACTTGTTCGCCGCTCTCGGTGGAGCCCGCAGGCTGGGCGACGGTGGTTGCTTCTCCTATCTGTTCAACCAAATCGCCGCACGCGAATAGCGCAAAGGAGCCCGCAGCTATTAGCGCACCAAACACCCGTGCCAGGTGTCGTGGGTCAGACATGCTCTCCTCCTGGATACGTTGGCTTCGGGGTGAGAAAAGAGTTTGACTGGCGGACCGCTTACGACGGTGCCCTGGCACGACCCGGGGAGCGGAGCCCAAGGGGACTATGATAAGAGGTATCGGTGGGCCCTAACGGATCAACGTGCCGTCTAGAACGCCTCACACCACAACGTATGAAGCTCTACAATACCTTTTCCCGGCCGAACTGTATCAATGGTAGCATAATAATCTGCAAAAGTCAATGACGCGTGACGATTCTTTCAGTCCTTTTTCGCGGCCTGGCCCTGCAAGGCGTAAGCATTGGCAATCGCCTGCTTCTCTTCGTCGGTGAGGTGGTGCTCGGCCTCCCACTTTTTGAGCGGCTTGGCATAGACGCGAGTCACGTCGCGCATGTGCAGGCTGGAGACAACCACCCCATTGCCGTAGCCATCCACCAAGGCCAGCGCAAAAGACTGGTCGCCACCTACTTCGTCGAAGGGGTTGAAGCGCAGCGCGCCCAGCCATTGCAAGCTACGTCGCGAGGCCAGATCGGTCTGGTGGGCCAACGTTTCCAGTTCCTCCAGCCTCTGGGTTGTGGCCCGCACCTGGGCTATGTGGTCGTGCAGAATCTGTTCAAGGTCGCCGCCGCTGGTGCCAGCCACCAACGCCTTGTATTCGGCGTCCACTTTTCCCAGGCGGGCCTGCAGCCAGCCAGCCCAGACCAGCGCGGCGGCGGCGATCAATAAGCTCACCAGCCACAGCCAGCCGACGTTGTTTATCACAAATTGGTTTAGGGCCACGGGCAGCCTCCTTGATTCAAATAGTTCTGGTAGTAACGACTTCAGTCGTTGATTACACAGGTAGAATACTGCAAGTAGTTCTGGTAGTAACGACTTTAGTCGTTGATTACACGGGTAAAACGACTAAAGTCGTTACTACTGTGATCACCGGGCGCCGGGGAGTTTCCTCAACACCGGCGTGATGGATTTCTCTTCGTATACCAATTGAATAACTTGGGCCAGCACCGACGCGATAGAAACTACCTCGATCTTGGGGTGCCTCTTTTCGGGTGGCAGGTGGATGGTATTGCTCACGATTACCCTTTGGATGTAGGGGGCATCCAGTTTCTTGAGCGAGTCACCCACCAGAACCGGGTGAGTGATGGCCACGCAGATCTCAGGCCGGGCGCCGGCTTCGAGCAGGACGGGGAACGAGTCAATCACGCTGCCCCCGGCGATCACGTCGTCAATGACAATGGGCCTCCGATCCTGGATGTCACCTACCACGTGAGTGACCTTCGCGGACTTGAAGCTGGCGCGGCGTTTGTGCATCATCACCATAGGGATGTCCATAATGCTGGAGACCCGGCTGGCCAGTTTGGCGCGTCCGGTGTCAGGCGATACGATGACGGCGTCTTCCGCCAGACCCTCCCTCTGAAAATACTCGGCGAAGGTCGGAAAGGCGCTTAACGGGTCCACCGGAATGTTGAAGAAGCCCTGGATGGCCGCCGCGTGCACGTCGAAGTACATCACCCGGCCGGCGCCCAGCATCTCTAGAGCTGAGGCAACGACTTTTGCGCTAATCGCTTCACGCCCTTTTGCCATACGCTCTTGCCGCCCATAGGGGAAGTAGGGCACCACGGCCGTGATGCTGGCTGCCGACGCCCGACGGAAGGCGTCGATAAGCAACAGCAATTCCATCACGTTGTCGTTGACCGGCGTGGCGCAGGGCTGGATGACAAAGACGTCCTCACCACGCACCGGTTCGTGGATCTGAACGTGGATCTCGCTATCGGGCAGATGGGTAATCGTCAAGTCCCCCAGCGTGGTGCCCAGGATGTGGACAACGTCCTCGGCCAGTGGGCGATTGGCGCCGCCACTGAAGACTCGCAAAGGATGATACTTTGCCATAAAGAACCTTCCTCTTGTTTATAACCCTAACAAGACCATACCGCCCACCACCAGCGCAATCCCGGCCAGGCGTCGAGGCGACAGCGCCTCCCCAAAGATCAGCCAGCCGGCAAGGGCCAAAGCCACGGCGGCGATCCCCACCCACAGCGCAAACAGCGCAGCCATCTCCGCGCGCCGCAGCAGCACGGCAAAGATGACCAATGACACGGTATAAACGACCAAACCGATCCCGAACCCCAGCCAGCGGTTGGTCTCGGCCCGCCACTTGAGCGATATATCGCCTATCAG
>JAUVPY010000347.1 GCA_030598425.1 Anaerolineae bacterium | reverse complement strand
TCCATCCCGACGACGTCGCGACGCTGCGTGAGGTCGGCCGCCGGTTGCGTACGTGAGCACGCTTGCGTTTTTTAGATCGAAACGAAAGAGTTGACGTAAAACAAACCAAAAAACGAGAGGGAGGATAGAATGAAATACGCTAATCTAGGTCGCACAGGGCTGAAGGTCAGCCGGCTGTGTCTGGGTACGATGAACTTTGGGCCCCGCACCAGTAAAGAGGACAGCTTTAGGATCATGGACAGGGCGCTGGAACAGGGCATAAACTTTTTTGACACGGCCAACCGGTACGGCATGCCAAAAGGCGTTGGGCTGACCGAGGAGATCATCGGGCGCTGGTTGGCTCAGGGCGGCGGTCGCCGCGAGCAGATCGTCCTGGCAACCAAGGTCTTCGGCCCAATGGGGGATGGCCCTAATGACCGTGGGCTTTCGGCATACCACATCCGGCGTGCGTGTGAGGACAGCCTGCGGCGTCTGCAGACCGAGCGCGTCGATCTGTACCAGATGCACCACATCGAACGCAGCACGCCGTGGGAGGAAATCTGGCAGGCGATGGAGCAGCTGGTGCGTGAGGGCAAACTGCTCTATATGGGCAGCAGCAACTTTGCGGGTTGGCACATCGCCCAGGCACAAGCAGCCGCCCAGGCGCGTAATTTCATGGGTCTCGTGTCGGAGCAGAGTCTCTACAACCTTAATGCCCGCACGATCGAGTTGGAGGTGGTCCCCGCCTGCCGCGCTTACGGTTTGGGTTTGGTCCCGTGGAGCCCGCTGGGCGGCGGATTGCTGGCCGGCGCTCTTGAGAGTGCAGATGAGGGACGGCGTGCCTCGGAGGGAATGCAAAAAACCGTCGAGGAGAAACGCGAGCAACTCGACACCTACGAGGGCTTCTGCCGTGAGCTAGGCGAAAAGCCGGCCGACGTGGCGCTGGCCTGGCTGCTCAGCAATCCGGTGGTGACGGCACCCATCATCGGACCGCGCACGATGGCGCAGCTTGATGGAAGCCTGCGCGCGCTGGAGATCGAGCTGCCTGAAGAAGCTTTGGCAAAGCTCGACGAGATCTGGCCTGGCCCGGGTGGCGAAGCGCCTGAGGCTTATGCGTGGTAGCGGTGACGATCGATCGCTGCGCGGAACAATGGAAAGCCGTGTTAAGTTTTTGCTGCACCCTGGCCAGTATCGCGGCGTAATGCTGGTAATGTGATGCTGCGACGAATTACTGCAGTTGGGTTGATTGGGTTGATAATCACCAGTGCAGCGGGGTGTAGCACGCCTGCGATCCCGATTCTGGATGTAGAGGCGACACCTGATGGTCCAGTCGCGGCAGATCCAGGCCATACCGAGAACGTGACTGTCTTTGCCGCTGCTTCGCTCACGGATGCCTTTCGGGAAATTGGCCGGGAGTTCGAGGCGACGCATCCAGGCAGCCGAGTGACCATTAACTCTGCTGGCTCTCAGCGACTTGCCCTCATGATAGAGCACGGCGCTTCTCCAGAGGTATTTGCCTCAGCGGACCAACGCAGCATGGTCAAGCTCGTAGTCGCAGGCCTGGTCCCGCGTGATGCCCCGGTGACATTTGCCCACAATAGAGTAGTCGTAGTCGTGCCGGCTGAAAACCCAGTACAGATCGAGACCTTGAAGGACTTGTCGCGGCCGGGTTTGAGGCTGGTGCTTGCCGGCGAACAGGTGCCCGCGGGCGCATATGCGCGTCAGGTGCTGGAAAACCTATCGGGTGGACCAGCCTATGGAGCGGGTTTTAGGGATGCCGTGTTGGGAAATGTGGTTTCCAACGAAGAGAGCGTCAAGCAGGTGCTGGCCAAGGTCCAGCTCGGCGAGGCGGACGCGGGCATCGTATACCAGTCTGACGTGACGCTGAGCCTGGCTGAAGAGCTGGGGAAGATAGAAATCCCTCATCGCTATAATATCACGGCCACTTATCCGATCGCCGTCCTGGGAGCTGCACCTAGTGTCGATTTGGCCCGCCAGTTCGTCCAGTTTGTGCTTGCGCAAGAAGGTCAAAACGTTTTGGAGCGATGGGGGTTCATAGGCGTAAAACAGTGAACTCAATAACCGGCATCCCGTAGGTTTGGCGCTTGCCGCATCCTCCTGCTGGCCGATAGCCAGGCCAGCGACGGCATTAACGAAAGGGTTGCCGCACGATGACAGAATCTGCATCTCCCGTCCAGGTCGAAAAAGACAGACCTCCGCGAGGAGTAGTGGGACTCGCGCTCCTCGGGTCCGCATTGGCGGTGTTCTGCTTTCTGGTTACTCCTCTGGTCGCACTGCTGTGGCGGGCTCTGCCTGGACTGCTAGACAACGGGTTCAGTCCTCTTGCGGCTGGCGCGCTCCGGCTCAGCCTATTGACCGCCACTGCCACGACAGCGATCACAGTCCTGATCGGCACCCCCACAGCTTACCTTCTGGCACGTTACCGTTTCCGCGGCCGGTCGCTACTGAGCACATTGATTGATCTGCCGATGGTACTGCCGCCGGCCGTGGCCGGGCTTGCCCTACTGATGGCATTCGGCCGGCGCGGATTGTTGGGCGGTCCGCTGGCGGCGATAAGCGTCAGACTGCCGTTCACCACAGTAGCCGTGATTACCGCCCAGACCTTCGTTGCAGCGCCTTTTTACATCCGACAGGCACGGACCGGATTCGCGGCAGTGGATCCGCGCCTTGAGAATATGGCGGCCTCCCTGGGCCTCTCGAACTGGCGGATCGTTTTCCGAGTGACCCTGCCCCTGGCGCGCCGGAGCCTGTTAAGCGGTGCCATTATGGCCTGGGCCCGGGCACTGGCAGAGTTCGGGGCAACAATCATTTTTGCCGGCACTTTTCAGGGTCGCACCCAAACGATGCCGCTGGCGATATACATTGGTCTGCAAGAAGATCTGAAGGCTGCCTTAACTCTGGCCGGCATCTTGCTGGTTGTGTCGTTCAGCGTACTCACCATTGTGCGCTTGCTGGCAGACCGGGGGGAGGGGGATGCTTGAGATCGGCGTGACGCTGCGGCTGACTGAGTTCAGCCTCGATTTCCAAATCGAGGCTCTGGAGGGTATCACCGTCCTGTTTGGACCTTCTGGTTCGGGCAAGAGCCTGACGCTGCAATGCGTGGCAGGACTGGTCCGCCCGGATGAGGGCCGGATCGTTGTCGGCGGTGAGGTCCTGTTTGACTCCCGTGCCGGCGTGGAATTGCCGCCCCAGAGGAGGCGTGTTGGATATGTGCCTCAGGATTATGCACTGTTTCCACACGTAACCGTCGCCCAGAACATAGCGTTCGGACTGGACGGCTGGCCCCGCGACAGAGTTGGACAGGCGGTCGATGAGATGCTGGAATTGATGGGGCTGCAAGGGCTGGCTGAGCGCCGGCCGCGCGAGCTATCGGGTGGGCAGCAGCAAAGGGTAGCGCTAGGGCGCGCGCTGGTGCGCCGGCCTCGCGTGTTGCTACTGGACGAGCCGTTTGCGGCCCTGGACACTCCGGTACGGGCACAGCTGCGGCAGTTAGTGCGTGACATGCAACGCCTTTATCCGCTGCCGACGCTGTTCGTCACCCACGATTTATCTGAGGCCAGCTTTATTGGGGACCAGATCGCAGTGATCGACCGCGGCAAGGTTCATCAGGTTGGAGCACCCAACGAGATTATGATGCGACCAGCTGACCTTGTCGTAGCCCGGGCGGTAGGGGTTAAGAACATCCTGGCGGGGCGCGTAATAGATCGAGGGCCGGAAAAGCTGGTCGTGAAGACGGGTGACGAAGTGCTGCTTACTCCGCCGTATCCGTTTGAGATTGGAGAGCTTGTTTATTTGTGCATACGTCAGGAACGGATCCTGTTTCAGCTTAAGGACCGGCAGCCTAAGCCCCGAACCAATCAGCTCCGAGTTCAGATAGTCGGCGAGACGAGCGATGGGCTTAACTGCACCGTGTTCCTGGAAACGCTCAAAAGCCAGGATGCGACAGAAGGCGCGCTCGGTGGCACGGTCGACTTGAAGGTTGACCTGCCAGTTTATGTTTACGAGCGGCTGGACCTAGCGAGGGGTCAAACCTGGTCTGTGTCCATTCCACCGGGGGCAATCCAAGTCATCGCACCCGAGACGGAGTGATACCGGGAGACAGCTATTCTGCAACATATACTCAAGGCTTATTACCTTCTCGGCATCTCCTAAGGGC
>JAUVPY010000440.1 GCA_030598425.1 Anaerolineae bacterium | reverse complement strand
CCAAACACTTTCATCACAACTCGATGAATCGGCTGTCCTCCCTCATCAGCCAGCGCTTTGGGCGGCAACGACGCCTCATCTGGCATGTCCGAGATGCCAAAGGAAAGCACCCCCATCTCAGACAGTTGTTGAGCAACTCGGGCTACTTCGGCGGTGATAAGGATCTCACCAGTTAGCAAATTAGTCTCGGGCGCGTTATCAGGCAAACCATCCATCCGCCGTACGGTGGTGAAGTACTCACGGTAGCGAAAGCTCTTGAACGGGGTAGGATCTCCCTGACGCAGGTTGATAGTCACTTCCCGGTGGGCCAAGGCCAGCCCCTCCGCCATTCGCTGGCGTCGGGCGTCGCACAGAGTGACGAACTGGGTGAATCCAGTCAAACGCCCTGCGTTTAACTCGGTCCACAGTTCATCGGCTGGAAAGACACCTCCCACCACCATCAGACAAATATAAGCCAGGTAATCCTGATTGTCGCGGGTAAAGTGGTGGTACTTCTGCTTGTTTAGTTCATCATAGACTGCGCGAAAGCCCTCCTCGTCGAAGCCACCACCCAGCAACTCCTCCACGGTCTGGCGGACGGCGGCCACCCGCGCAGCGTCAATCACCCGGTCATTGCGCCCGCGCCCACCGATAAAAGTCTTGTCAATGTCGATCAGTATGGCTGCCCGTTCGTCACAGACCAATCCCTCACTCCGCGCCCAATCCGGGAAGTCCGCGAGTCGTTTCCACCGGTTGGCAACCATCAGTATGTCATCGTAAACCACTTCTTCAGTTTCGTCCGAGCGGTCTGCGCCAATGAAGCCACGCAGCGGCAAATGAGCCGCAATATTGCGGGCTGCAGTTCCGTCGTTCATATGAGTGTCGCCGATGAAGAGTAAATTACGCAATGGGGGCGCACCGCGCATAGCCTGCGCCGCCTCCAAAAAGCGTGAGACTGCCGCCGCGTAGGCCGGTTCTGTCTTGCGTGGCACCCGATAAGCCTCCAAGCCAATCTCACGCCACACATCTTGTAGTGATGGTAGTATCGGATCGCACGGCACGAGGTTGCGATAGACGATTCGGTCATCGAGCCAATCGGCAAGAGTCGCTTTTGGGTACATTGGTCCTTCCTCTACGAAGAATTCAGCCGCGCGCTACGCAATACGAACATGGCATACACACTAGGCAGTATGCAGAATCGATCCACCCCAAACTGCGTACTACGTATCTATCATCTCCTGGGCAACCATCAATTCGGCGTTGAGCACCGAGGCGCCGGCCGCGCCGCGGATCGTGTTGTGGCCCAGCACGACAAACCTGATGTCAAGCACATCACAGGAACGAACCCTCCCGACACTGACGGCCATCCCGCGGCCAGCGTCCCGGTCCAGGCGAGTCTGGGGGCGATCGGGCTCAGTGCGCACCACAAGAGGCGGCCGGGGAGCGGTCGGTAGGTTCAACTGTTGAGGCAAGGGTCGCCAGTCCCGCCAAGCTGCGGGGATCTCCTCCAGCTCAGCCGGGTTCTCAAGCGCTACAGATACTGTCTCTAGATGCCCCTCTCGTACTGGCACTCGATTGCAGTGAGCGCTTATGGCAAAACCGGCAAACTCGACGCCCCCATCCCTAACCTTGCCAAGCATCTTGCACGGCTCCAACGCCAGCTTATCTTCCTCACCGCCAATGAAGGGGATCACGTTGTCCAACGCGTCAAGGGAAGGCACACCCGGATAGCCGGCTCCTGACAGCCCCTGCATAGTGTTGACCACGACCGAACGCACTCCAAATACATCCTGGAGAGGAGCCAAAGCCATGGTCAACATCACCGCCGAACAATTGGGATTGGTGATGATGAACCCTCGTTCCCATCCCCGCCTGGCCCGTTGCGTCGCGATAAGCGACAGGTGATCCGGGTTGACCTCAGGGATGAGAAGCGGCACGTCGGGGTCCTGACGATGAGCGCTGGCATTGCTGAACACTCCATACCCAGCGGCGGCAAATTCTTCCTCGACGGGCCCGGCTAAGCCGCCCGGCAGCGCTGAGAACACCAGATCGCACTCTATGGTGGGGGATGTTTCGCGGACAGGCATATCAGTCATATTTGGCGGCATATCGGATGACAGTAACCAACGGCACGCATCGCCGTACCGGCGCCCTGCCGAGGCATCCGAGGCCGTCAAGGCCGTAAGCTCAAACCAGGGATGATCAGCTAACAATTCCACAAAGCGTTGGCCCACCGCGCCGGTGGCCCCTAATACACCGACTCGAATCTTTTCCTGCATTAGTCCCCCTCCGTAGCCCCTTCTACTATCTATCGTCTACAGTCTATACCTAACGCTTTACAGATGTGGGCTGTCTACCGTCTCCTCAACCAACCTCCGAACCACGTCCATCTCGGCTGCCACCGACAGGGGACGATTGCCATAACCCGCGTCCGGCCACTCGCCGGTGTGATAGGCGACCGTGGCCGCCGGATCTTTGAGCAGGTTGCCGGTCAGCACGGCAACCACCGTCTGGTCAGGGCGAATCACCCCATCAGTCACCAGCTTGCGCGTTCCGGCCACAGCCGCCGCCGATGCGGGCTCACAGCCAATACCCACCCCGTCGACCATCGCCTTGGCGTCCATAATTTCGGCATCACTGACCTGCGCGACTAATCCGTCAGTCCAGCCCATAGTGCGGATAGCCCGCTCGTAGCTGACTGGCGCGCCAATGCGAATCGCGGTGGCCACCGTCTCAGCCTGCACCGAGACCCGCTCTCGAAAACCGTCCTGAAAGCTTTGGAAAAAAGGGTTGGCCCCGGCCGCCTGAACCGCTGCCACGCGTGGCACACGATCAATGAGCCCTAGCTGGCTCAGTTCGTACAGAGCCTTGCCAAACGCGGCTGTGTTGCCCAGGTTGCCGGCGGGCAACACAATCCAGTCCGGCGGCCCCCACCGGAAGCCTTGCACAATTTCAAAGACGATGCTCTTCTGTCCCTCAAGGCGGAAAGGGTTGAGCGAGTTAAGCAGATACACGTTCAACTCATCGCAAACTTGCCGGACCAACCGCATCGCAGCGTCAAAATCTCCTGCCACTTGCAGCGTACGCGCGCCGTAGGCCAATGCCTGAGCCAGCTTGCCGGCAGCGATTTTTCCAGCCGGGATAAAAACAATAGCTGGGATCTCGGCCAGGGCGGCATAGGCCGCCAGCGATGCACTGGTGTTGCCTGTGCTGGCGCAGGCGACGGCCCGCGCCCCGAGCAGGCGCGCCTGGGTGACGCCAACAGTCATTCCCCGGTCTT